>NZ_JAHRFA010000115.1:0-18298 GCF_020883045.1 Microcoleus sp. CAWBG58
CATATACTTTACACCTTTATTGATAAGTTAGATTTAGACCGGAATTTCATTTTAAATCACCCTAACCTTCCGGAGCGTCCTATCCTATGGTACTCTCGCTGCTTAAAAACTGTCCGAAGTATTGTTGCTTAATGCTAATATCATATCATTTCCGCGACTAAGAGCTGGCGATCGTGCTTAACTTTTTTACCCAAATCACTGCCATGCGATCGCCCAAAAGTCAGTAATTGCTTTATCGATCGCTTAACTATTACTTTTACCTGGCGATCGCCAATAACTTCTCTGGACTCAACAAATTGATATCAGCTCGATCTGGATTCTGGATCCTCATCGATAATAATTGGCTAAAACTAGGTAAGGATATGGAGAATGAAAACAAAACAGGAAGCATCCCAACTTCGTTAGCGCAGCCCTCGAAGAGGATCGCCCTTCTGTCTTGTCCCTTGCCTTGTCTCCCCACCAGCAACAATTATGCCATCCCCAAATCTAAAATATGCTTACTTTCCCGGTTGTGTCGCCCAAGGGGCCGCCCGCGAACTTTACCTGTCTACCCAAGCCCTGACTCAAGCCTTGGGCATCGAACTGGTGGAACTCAAAAAAGCTTCCTGCTGTGGTTCTGGCACTTTTAAGGAAGATTCGCAGTTGCTCGAAGATACTGTCAATGCCCGCAATATTGCCTTGGCTGAGCAACTAAATCTGCCTTTGCTCACGCATTGCAGCACTTGTCAAGGGGTAATCGGTCATGTGGACGATCGCCTCAAGGAATCCCAAAAGACCGATCGACCTTACCTCGAAAAAGTCAACGGTTTGCTGGAAAAACAAGGCTGTTCCCCCTACCAAGGCAGTACGGAGGTGAAACATCTGCTGTGGGCAATAGTCGCAGATTACGGTTTGGAGGAGGTGCAGAAGCGAGTCACTCGAAAGCTTTCGGGTTTGAAGTGCGCGGCTTTTTACGGGTGTTACCTGCTGCGAGCTCAGGAACATCTGGTTTACGATGACCCGCACCAACCGGAATCGATGGAAAATGTGTTTCGGGCGATCGGCGCAACTCCGGTTTACTATCGAGGACGGACGCAATGCTGTGGTTGGCCGCTGGCGAGTTATGCCACTAACCAATCATTTCAAATGGCTGGCAAACATATTGTCGATGCTCTTGACAACGGTGCTGATTGCATGGTGACTCCTTGTCCGCTTTGTCATTTGAATTTGGATTCGCGCCAGCCGGAAGTGGAAAAAGTCATCGATCGCAAATTGGGTTTGCCGGTGCTGCATTTACCGCAATTGGTGGCTTTGGCTTTGGGTGTGGAGCCGAAAAAACTAGGACTCGACAGACATATTGTTTCCACAAAGCCCGTATTGGAAAAGTTAGGCTTTTAGTCGTTTATAAAAGTTCGATCGTTCGGACTTCAGTCCTTTCTAACTCGGATAGGACTAAAGTCCGAACGATCGAACCTAGTTACAAAGCACTCCAAGTGCGATCGACTGTGAAGTTTTGTCGCTTTTTCGCGAAGTGCTTCCAAGCACTGCGGTAGACTAGCCTTTGATTCTCTGTGCAGGCTATAGCGGTGGCACCTCGCCGTCAAATCTGTTAATTCGCAGAGCCAGCAAATTTTTAGTGACTCGTTGGGAGCCTTTATTCAATGTCTCATTCAGTCAAAATTTACGATACCTGCATCGGCTGCACTCAATGCGTCCGCGCTTGTCCGACTGACGTTTTGGAGATGGTGCCCTGGGATGGCTGCAAAGCAGCTCAGATTGCCTCTTCTCCCCGCACCGAAGACTGCGTAGGTTGCAAGCGTTGCGAAACAGCTTGCCCTACCGATTTTCTGAGCATCCGGGTTTACCTGGGAGCAGAAACCACTCGCAGTATGGGTCTAGCTTACTAAATATCGATCGAACTGTCGATCGAGTTACGAGCACAGGAGAGGGGGCGATTAAATTGCCCCCTCTCTTTTTGTCGCGGAATCTGCATTCTGCGACAGGAAGAAGGTAAACAGTTGACAGTTGACAGTTGATAGTTGACAGTTTGAGAGCGACCTCTACCTCGAAGGAAGAGGATTGGAGTAATGAATAGTCTTGTTTTAATTTCTCCCTCAAAGACTTGGGGCTTTCAACCAATTGTTTCTGGTAATAAAATTTTGGATTTTGGATTTTGGATTTCGGATGACCAGCAACAAACGGACACAAGCCCCCGACGCGTCAGGATTGGAAGCAAAATTTTAGATCCTAGTTCCAGCTTCCATATTCTATGGGAAAGTCAAATCTAAAATTTAAAATCTAAAATCGACTGAGTATCATGGTTGGGAGCTTCCCAACAGTTGCATTCTTTTTTGCAACTGGTGTAAAAATAATAAAAGTTGGGTTTTATTGCGATCGCTAAGCAGGAGTAGTACTTTAAATGTGCGGAATCGTTGGTTATATCGGCACGCAAGCAGCAAGCGAGATTTTGCTATCAGGATTGGAGAAACTGGAATATCGAGGTTACGATTCATCAGGCCTCGCCACTATCTCCGAAGGAAAAATTACCTGCATCCGAGCAAAAGGCAAATTGCACAACCTCCGGGAAAAACTAGCAGAGATAGACTCTCCCGCTCCCATCGGTATCGGACACACCCGCTGGGCAACTCACGGCAAACCAGAGGAATATAACGCTCACCCTCACCTAGATAATAGCGGGCGAATTGCCGTAGTTCAAAATGGAATTGTCGAAAATTATCGCGAGTTGCGCGAAGAATTGAAAGCCAAGGGACATAAATTTGTCTCGGATACGGATACAGAAGTTATCCCTCATTTAATAGCTGAAATTTTCCAAGAAGGAAGAAGGAAAAACGAAGAAGGAAGAAGGAAGAAGGAAGAAGGACAAGATCCAACAGCAGAGGAAATTACTGAGTTGTCGTTTTTGGACGTGGTTTCAAAAGCCGTAAATCGGTTAGAAGGAGCTTTTGCGATCGCCGCGATTTGTGCAGATTTTCCAGACGAAATAATTGTCGCCAGACAGCAAGCTCCTTTGGTGATTGGCTTTGGTGCAGGCGAATTTTTCTGCGCTTCCGACACGCCAGCGTTAATATCTCACACCCGCGCTGTTTTGTCCCTCGAAAATGGCGAATTGGCAAGACTAACTCCGATGGGAGTAGAAGTTTACAGCTTTGCAGGGCAAAGGCTGAAAAAAACTCCGCGCCTGCTCGGCTGGAATCCGGTTTCTGTCGAGAAACAGGGCTTCAAGCACTTCATGCACAAGGAAATTTACGAACAGCCGGCAGTCGTTCGAGCTTGTTTGGAGACTTATTTAGACAGCGATTGGCAGCCCGGAAATCCAGGCTCTCCCATCAATCTCAACTTGCCAAAAGAACTTTGTGCCGATGTCGAACAAATTTCGATTCTCGCCTGCGGAACGAGCTGGCACGCCTCGCTAATTGGCAAATATTTGTTGGAACAGTTAGCTAATATTCCCACGGCTGTGCAGTACGCTTCTGAGTACCGTTACGCGCCCGCACCGCTGACAGCAAATACTTTAATTATTGGGGTAACTCAGTCGGGAGAAACGGCGGACACGCTGGCTGCTTTGGGGATGGAACAGCAGCGTCGCGCGGCTTTTACCGATAAATTTCGATCGCGAATGTTGGGCATTACTAACAGGACTGAAAGCTCGATCGCCCACATGATGCCGCACATTATCCACACCCACGCTGGGATAGAAGTTGGCGTTGCCGCAACTAAAACTTTTGTAACTCAGTTGATGGCTTTCTATTTCTTAGCTTTGGATTTGGCGCACCAGCGGCAAACCATCAGCACGGAGAGATTGGCAGAAATTATTACTGGTTTGCGCCAGTTACCAGCCCAAATCGAGAAGTTTTTGGAGATTCAAGAACAGTATGTCGAGGAATTATCCCACCAGTTTACTGAAACCCAAGATTTTATCTTTTTAGGGCGGGGAATTAACTTTCCGATTGCGTTAGAAGGGGCTTTGAAACTGAAGGAAATTAGCTACATTCACGCTGAAGGATATCCCGCCGGAGAGATGAAACACGGCCCGATCGCCCTTTTGGATGCTAAAGTGCCTGTAGTGGCGATCGCAATGCCCGGAAGCGTCTACGAAAAAGTCCTTTCCAACGCTCAGGAAGCCAAGGCCCGCGACGCCCGTTTAATTGGCGTTACGCCGAAGCAAGGCGCGGCGGAAGCTGATATTTTTGACCACGTTTTGCCGGTACCTTTGGTGGATGAATTGTTGTCGCCAATTGTGACAGTGATTCCGCTGCAATTGTTGGCTTATCACATTGCCGCGCGCCGAGGTTTGGATGTGGATCAGCCGCGCAATTTGGCCAAGTCGGTGACGGTGGAATAATAATTGACAGTTGACAGTTGTCATTAGTCATTAGTCATTAGTCATTAGTTATTAGTTATTAGTTGTTCGCTCTAATAACCAACAACCAATAATATCAAGCCCGGTCGATTACCATAATAAAAAAGGTTCGTAGTGAGGACTTTAGTCCGCATCCATAGAAGGACTAAAGTCCTCACTACAAACTCCGAGAGCGTTCGATCGGACATGATATAATTACTCATGCCCGATGCCCGATGCCCGATTCCCTATTCCGCAAATCGCCGCCAACAGCAGCCAGCTTATAGTATTAACCCGCAAATCAAACAGCGTCACGTCTACAGTGTTAAACAGCGTACAGGCGGCGAAGGCTAATAAATAACTGAAGAAAATTAGGCGATCGGCATTTTCGACATCTTGACAAACCACCTGATTTGTGCTGGTAGATATTGAATTGCGATCGAGAACTAAATTATTTTCTGGTACTTCCAGAGTTGCTATTTGCTCCTCTTTAATATCCACACCAGCAACCGGCCAATTCGCCAACAGCAAAACACCTCTAGCCAAAACCCAGCCAACTAAACCAAATAACAAAAGCGTTGTCGGCAATCCCGTTTCCGCAGCCAACATCAACATCAAACTGTGAGGATGACCCAGCCATTCGTGCATTCTATCTTGATAGAGAGGCGTAAAATTTCGCAGTCCCCAACCAGTCCAAGGACGCTGCTGAGCCATCGACCAAGCAAATTCCCATTGAGTAGTTCTCAAAGTAGCAGTCGGGCGATTTGGAAACATTTCATCCGTGAGTCTCGCCCAGAAAAAAGCCGGGATAATTATTCGTAAATATTGCCGCAGCGGTTCCGGGCCAAACGCCGACAAAAACACTGCACCCACCGCACTAAAAACCGCAGCTAATATTTTTTTATAACCCGCATAAAATGCAAAACCCAAAACTGCCAAAACTGCCAATCCCCAAGCATTCCGAGAATTAGTGAAAATCAAACAAACAGCATTTCCTGCTACTGCAAAACTTAAAAATAGGAATTGGGAATTGGGAATTGGGCATTGGGAATTGGGCATTGGGAATTGGGAATTGGGCATTGGGCATTGGGCATTGGGCATTGGTAATTGGGAATTGGGAATCGGTAATTGGTTATTGGGCAAATCTCCCCCTCTCCCTCTCTCCCCCTCTCCCTTCTTCCCTCTTCCTTCTTCCTTCTTCCTGCCAACTGACAACTGACAACTGACTTCTTCCATCCACAATCCGAGTGTTAAAATAAAAGCAATTGTTAAATAGCAGGCTAAAATATTAGCGTACATGAATACAGAAGCCATGCGGCCGGGGGGATTGCCTTTTGGTTCCAGTACCCAGCCAAAAACAGGCTGCAATTGATCGATGCCGCTCCAACCTAAAAATTGCTGTCCCAAACCCAAAATTATTACGGGAATTGCACTAATTGCTATTATCCAAGACAACTGTCGCAACTGAGCCGGAGTTTGAATTAAACTGCTGAAAGCAGCAAACAATATAAAGAATGGCCAAAAATTGCACAGGCCTAAAACAGCCTCGATACGGTTGTTGGCAAAAATCGTCGTGATGACTAGCAGCACGCTCAAAATTGCGAATCCTCGATTCAGCGGGCTGCGGCAGATTTGCCGGAACTTTTGCTGACAGGTACCGGCTAATCCCAGGAATATTCCTAAAGCTCCCAAAATCGGAATTGTCGGAAAAATTAGAATTCCGATTTGAGCGAAATTCCAAGGGATTTGCAGGCGGCGATCGGGATGTTTTTGCAGGTGAGAATTGAGATTTTTTGCTGTCTGTTTTGCAGCTAATTTCCACGTTTTTTTGATATTCACCCCAACTCCCAATTATTCAATTCTTCCATCCAAAATCCAACATCGCTAGGCTAGTTCCCAAACGCATTCCGATCGCGTTAAGCGAATTTGAGCCAAGGCAAAAATGGTCGGGATAATGCGCCCGTAGTTCGTAGAAATCGATCGCCAACCCAAATCTGCTAAAAACCAAGTCCACATCACCGGGCCGAGCAATGAAAACACGCTCCGCGTTGCACCGTAACGAGCAGCACTGACTGCCATACCGCGCCGCGCCGTCTGAATTGCGACATAATTTTGAAATTGGGTTGCTGCGGTTGCAGTCCCTGCGATCGCTACTTGTGTGGCCATTTGATAGGTAGCAAAGTGCAGCGCAAATTGATTGGCCATCAATTTCAGCAACATGGGTTTTAAAATTGAACTAACGGCTAAAGCACTGCCACCTTTGAACAGCAAACCGAGCGGGTCTTTTTCAGCAGAAATTGGCAACGGTTCAGAAAGTTTAGCATCGACAATTGCTCGCTGTACGCGCACTGTCAGGGCTTGCTGTTCGTCTTTGGGTAAACGCTTCCAGGTGCGGCCCATTAAATGCAGAAATACTTCTGCCTCTAAGTCGGTGGTTGACAACTGTTTGGGATAAGGGATTTTGAGATAGCGGCAAACTTGAATTAGTGCTTGTCTGTAAGTTACTTGTTCGGTTCGCCCTCTGAGTACCGTCAACCCGTCGGCTGCAAGGTAGCGAAACCTTTGTTCTACGGCATCTAGCCATGCTTCGCGATCGCGACTTTGTACGTCTATGGGTGCGGGGGTTTGCACGTAATCTAAAGGGTTAAACTTGCGACTGAACAGAAGTTCGGTTAGTTGCTGCAATTCTTCTTCTGTTGTCAATTCTAGTGCTGCTCTGAGTTCGTCCAAGATTTTGCCCTCCCGTATACCATTTTAGATTTTAGATTTTAGATTTTAGATTGTCCCTGAGTTGCGCGCTTTGGAAGTTGCCGATCGCTACATTTTTTTTAACTAATCTTACCTGTCGATTATTTTACTACCTGGCGGAGGGCGATGGCTTACGCCCCGCTACGGCTTTCGGCTTTTATGTTTGTGGTGCAGAGCATCTTTTGACCCGCAGCCTTTATGCTGATTGGTAAATCAAAAATACCTGACAGTTTAACTATGTTCGATGTTGTGGCGATCGGTGCGGGGATGGCGGGGCTGATTTGTGCTCGACAGTTGCGTCTGGCTGGCTATTCTGTGGCGGTTGTTGAGAAATCTCGCGGCCCCGGCGGACGAGTCGCTACTCGCCGCGTACATGGCACGAGGGCCGATCACGGAGCTCGCTATTTGGAGCCGCAGGGGGATGCGGTGCAGGCGTTAATTGATGTTTTGGTCGATCGGCAGATCCTGCAACTCTGGACGGATAGCGTGGGAGAATTCCGACAAGGAGAAATATTATCTATCCCTAGTTCTTGTTATGTCGCACCTGCTGGGATGAATGCTGTCGGTAAGTATATCGCAGAGGGTTTAGACGTTTGGTACGGCCGCCGAGTCAAAGCGATTTCTCGTACTGAGAGTGAAATGTGGCATCTTGCTCTGGAAGTTACCGACGACAATTTAGAGCTACCTCAAGAATTAATTGCTAGGGCTGTGGTGGTGGCAATTCCTGCTCCTCAAGCTTTAATGTTTTTGGATACAGAACTTGGTTTTTCCTCTGATTTTCTTGACAAATTGCGCTCTGTAGAATACGACGCTTGCATTACAGTTATGGCTGGCTATCCTGCTGCAAAACAGCAAGATTTAAGCAATTTAAATCCGCAGTGGAAATCGGTTGCTTTTCCCGATGATGCTGATTTAGGTTGGATTGGTTTGGACAGCAGCAAGCGGCTAGACTCCCAGCAGCCGGTGTTTGTGGTTCACAGTAGCGGTGATTTTGCCGATCGCCATCTCGAATCAGTTGATTTGCCAACCGTAGGACAGCAATTGCTCGATCGGGCTTCCGAACATCTAATCCCTTGGCTGAATCAGCCGGAATGGTTGCAGGTTCACCGCTGGCGCTATGCTTTTTGTCGGAATCCTTTACCTGTTTCTTGTTTGGTAGCCCAAGAAACTTTGCCGTTGGTGTGTGCGGGGGATTTGTGCGGGGAAGGTCAAATTGAAGCTGCTTTGCGATCGGGAGTTGCTGCGGCTGTTTGGGTTGATTCTCAGTTGCAAGATTTGCCCTTAGATTTCAGTGTGAATTCGTAAGCCCAAGTGCATTTAACTTGTAGGGTAAAGTTTAACAAAAGTCCTGTGGGGTGGGCGTCTCGCCCGCCCTAAACATACAATTTAAGTATGCGACAGCTTCGTGAAGATTTACAGCAAAGCAAATGGTTGAGATTAAACGAATCGGGCAGCATCAAATTGAACAAGCTAAGCAAGTAGTTAAGGCGGTATCTCTAGAAATTTGGCAGGGCGTATTAACCGAGGATGAGTTGAGTCGCTACGATTCCATGTCTGATATTGACAATGTGCGATCGCACTATTTCGACAATAACGGCACATTTTTGGTATTGGTCGATCGCGAAAAGGTTGTAGGCACCGGAGCAATCCGAAAACTCGATCGTGAAATCTGCGAACTCAAGCGGATGTGGTTTCTCAAAGAGTATCGAGGACAGGGATTAGGCTGGAAAATGGCTCAAATACTCTTTGATTTCGCACTCGCAGCAAGTTATCGAAAGATTAGGCTTGACTTAGCAAACGAAGAGCGACAACCAGAGGCACTCAAATTTTATAAGAAGCTTGGCTTTTATCCAATTGATAGATACAACGATAGTTCATGTCTTGTATTTATGGAGAAGTTGTTGCCATAAACTTCTGACAAAAAATACAGTCAAGAACAGGCAAGATGCCTGTTCCACAATAATTCTGGAAGAACTATCATAGTTAAGGAGAAAGAAGCAGAGCTTTATCCCAAACGCTGCACATCCTCGACTGACAGCGAAAGCGCTTGGGCAACTTGTTCGACAGTCAAACCCATTCCCAGCAGTTGGGGAATCGCATCTCGTTGTGTTTGCTCAGCGCGCTCAGCCCGCTGGCTTTCAGCTTCAGCCCGCTGACTTTCAACTTCAGCCCGCTGTCGTTCCTGTTCGGTATGGAGGCGTTCGAGTCGAGCTTGCTCGCTCCCCGTCAGCAACAAATTCCCATCACTATCCCACCAGCGCAACCACCGCTGTGTCTGATTTTGATAGCTGCCTTCCCATAGGCCTAACTCTACACCCATGCGGTCGATCGGGTAATGTCCGCGATCGTTCGGTTCCAATCGCTGATAGCAGCCGTTCACCCAGTTGTAGACTTCGAGTTGGCTAGTTTTAATTACATAGATGGCGTAGTAGGGAATGCGGATAATCTGTTCGTATACCCAAAACTTCCCTGGTTTCTGAGTAGTACCTTCTGGTAAACGAGATAAAGGTGTATTGTCTCGTTCTTCGGAACCATTTCCACTGGCAAACTCGATCGCAATTATTGGCACCATATACTCGCGCCAAATCACGTAAGAGCGACGAATTTCGCCGTCCACGAGGGGCCCAACGTTAGGGACGTAGAACCAGTCAGGCGCTTCGGCACCCTTTTCTGGTGGGTCGGTTTCGCGCCAGTAGATGCCACAATCTTGCCCGATCGCATATTGTCCGTCAGGATGAAGAGTTTGCAGCGTGCTTTCTAGGGAGTCCGTGAGCAAAATGCTCTGGGGATGCTCTTGGAAATTTTTCACAAAAGTACCGTCAGATTCTGGGAGTTGAGTGTGATCGGGGAAGGCGGGGGGTATGCCTGTCGCACTGAGACGTTGGGTCATGGCTGATACGCGATCGACAAGTGCGATCGGACTGGTGCTCTATTACAACAGCATAGCGACTGTCGATCGATTTGTGCAGGGGAATAAGGAATAACGAAAAAGGGAAATGGAATTAAAGCAATCAAGAACCATATAGTAACCGGGCGCAGTAGGTTTGTAGTGAGGACTTTAGTCCTTTCTTCTATGAGGGGTAAAGTCCTCACTACGAACATATCAGTAGGTTTGTAGTGAGGACTTTAGTCCTTTCTTCTATGAGGGGTAAAGTCCTCACTACGAACATATCAGTAGGTTTGATCCTTCGGACTTTAGTCCTTTCTTCTATGAGGGGTAAAGTCCTCACTACGAACATATCAGTAGGTTTGATCCTTCGGACTTTAGTCCTTTCTTCTATGAGAACTAAGGTTATTTAATTGTGATGGATATATCGATTTGTCAAAAATGGAAAAATGGTGATTAATTCCACTATCCCATGTTTTTATTTTTGTGCTGTCTCCTGCTTCTTTAAAACTTGTTCTTGCATCCGCAATAACTCTGGAACTGTTACAAATTTGTACCCTTCCTTTCTGAGTTTAGCAATAATATCCGGCAAAGCTTCTACTGTTCTCGCTCGATTGCCGCCGCCGTCGTGCATCAACACAATGCCACCCGAATTTGCCTGACGCATCACGTTGTCCATCAACGATGTGGAAGTCCGCCAATCTAAAGAATCAGCAGACCACATCACAACAGCATAATTTCTTTTTTGAGCATAAGCTGCTAATCCATTGTTTAAAATGCCTCCTGGCGGCCGGAACATTGATGTTTTGACGCCTGTTACTTCCTCAATTAATGATGACGTGCGATCGATCTCGCGAGCAGCGGTTGTTTCGTTATATTGAATGTATTGGTGGTTCCAAGTGTGGTTGCCGATCGCGTGACCTGCTGACGCAACTTGTTTGCCAAGTTCGGGATATGTTTGCAGGTATCTTCCTACAAAAAAAAATGTAGCCTTAATATTGTTTTTCTTGAGAATCTCTAGGATTTGTTTAGTAGTTGTCGGCCAGGGCCCGTCGTCAAATGTCAGGGCGATCGCCTTGTGCTGTTCGTCCAGTTTTGCCTGACGCAGCATGGTACCTTTAAACTGGGATGGTAGGGATGATTGAAAACGAGTTTCCTGCTGTTGAGCTAGGGCTTGTTGGGAAACTTCAACTCGATGGGCGATCGCTCCTGCGATTCCACTAACATTAGATATCAGTTTTGGTTCTGGCGAGGATACTGCCAAGACTTGCGGCTGTCTCGGTGGCGCTGGTTGATTGGCGCGCAAGTTCATCGGCAACGTTACACCCAGCAAAAAACTGCCCGCAGCAGCCAGAAAAGCAACGATTAATTTTTTTCGCCGCCTCAAAAGCCGTTTGATATTTATCACGTCATTAATCTCCTTCACACCTTGAATAATTAATTCTAGATTTTATGTTGATCTCAGTTAGTTCACTTTAGTAAATAATCTTAAATCAGATTATCCCTAGAAATCTTACTCCAACTAACCGATCGCGGGGAAGTCCGGCAGGATTAACAAGTTTAAGAATTTTCAGCGAGATTTCCCCTAACCGATCAAAACGAGGAATAGTGGCAATCTTCCGGAAGGTAGTTACCAGAAAGAATTGGTTGAAAGCCCCAAGTCTTTGAGGGAGAAATTAAAATCCGACTATTCATTACTCCAATCCTCGGACTTAATGGTAGAGGTCGCTCTTCTTCGGTCAACTGTTAGCTGTCAACTGTCAACTGTCAACTGTCAACTGTCAACCGCCCCAGCGCCTTCAAATTAACTTTTAGGGCCGGTTCTCTCTTGATACAAGCCGACAATCCGATCGATAACTTCGTCAACAGTCAGATTATCTGTTTGAATTTCCACAGCATCAGCAGCTTTACGTAAAGGTGCGATCGGGCGAGTGCTGTCCTTGGAGTCTCGCAGAGCGATGTCTTGTTCTAACTGGGCCAAACTAATATTAGCCCGATCGGCGTCTTTAAGTTCTAACATCCGCCGGCGCGATCGCTCTTGTACCGAAGCCGTCAAATAAATCTTCAATTCCGCATCGGGAAAAACATTAGTTCCTATATCGCGGCCTTCTGCCACAATCCCACCTTTGATACCGCAGCGCCGCTGTTCATCTACTAGAAACTGGCGCACAGCCGGAATTGCCGCCATTTCCGAAACGCGAGATGTCACTTCCAAACTGCGAATTTCCTGGGTTATGTCTTCGCCGTTAATCTTCAGCATAAAAGATGCCGGATCGAGATTGTATTCCAAATAGCTGTAACTAATTAATTCGGCGATCGCACATTCGTCCGACATCGGCGTGTTTGTTTTCAAAGCTAACCAAGTCAGCGCCCGGTACATCGCGCCGGTATCCAGATAAAACAAGCCCAAAGCTTTTGCTGCTTGGCGAGTTACGGTAGATTTGCCAGCGCCCGCCGGGCCGTCGATCGCCACAATTGGCCTGCGGTTCCTGAGAATTATATTATCAATCAAGCGAGTAGAACCAACTCTGGCTGCTACGGCTAAAAGTCCTGCTGTTTCCACCACCTCCAACGGCATCAGAGTGTCGGGATCGACAAGTTCGGCGTATTCGAGCTTAACTTCGGGTTCTCTAGCGACTTCAGCGCGGGCGGCAGCGAGTGCGGCGGTCGAGGTTCGGTCGCCTGAAGCAAAAGTTTTTGAGGCTTGTTGCAGCGCGCGGTAGAGGGCGCAGGCTTGCTGTTTTTGCTCTGTTGTTAAATACTGATTTCGTGAACTCATTGCTAGCCCTGATTCTTCGCGGACGATCGGGCAAGCAACAATCTCTACAGGCAAGTTAAAATCCCAGGCCAGTTGGCGGATAATTGCTAGCTGCTGGGCGTCTTTCTGACCAAAATAAGCTTTTGTCGGCTGCACCAAACTCAAAAGTTTGGTAACAATTGTCGCGACGCCTTGAAAATGACCGGGCCGAGACTTGCCGCACAACACCGATGTCATCGCGGGTGGCGGGACTACTTGAGTTAAGGATGAAAGTTGAGTTTGTGTTGGGGCGGTTTTGTCGGTTGCTGTGCGATCGCCCCCTGGGTTCCCAAACATTTCTGTGGCTGGGGGAGCAAAAATTGCATCAACGCCAGCTTGTTCGCACAGCAGCCGGTCTCGATCCAAATTTCGGGGATAATCTTGAAAATCTTCTGTCGGGCCAAATTGCAGCGGGTTGACAAAAATGCTGACTAGGACGATCGCATTGTCTTGTCTTGCCCGCTGGATCAAGCTGAGATGTCCGGCGTGCAAAGCTCCCATCGTCGGCACCAAACCGACTGTCACGTGAGGTGCAGCAGACTTTTGTGAATTTAAGTAGCAGCGAAGTGCTGCAATGCTAGTAAACAGGCGCACCGGTAGACTCTCCTGAAGGCATTCGGCAGAATGCAGAATTTTGTTTGTCCGAATTTGTTCGATCGTACATCTTGCACGGATGTTAGCAACAAACTCGCCTGCATCTGGACTCGACGAGTCCAAGATGTCAGTTTTATTCTACTTTCTGCTTTCTACACTGCGGATAACTTATTTATTGTGCTGTCAACTGTCAACTGTCAACTGTCAACTGTCAACTGCTGTTTACTTTTTCGGTTCGATTATTTGGATTTCCACTCTCGCAACGCCGCTGCTGATCATTCCGAGCACGTTGGCTGCGCCGGCAGACACGTCAATCACCCGATCGCCCACGTAGGGGCCGCGATCGTTAATCCGAACTACTACCGATCGGCCGTTGTCAAGATTTCGCACCATGACTAGAGTGCCGAAGGGCAAGTGGCGGTGTGCAGCAGTCAAGGCATTTTGGTTGAAACGCTCGCCGCTGGCGCTGAGGTTGCCATCAAATCCGGGGCCGTACCAGGAAGCCCAGCCGCTGAGCCGCACTTGAACTGGGCCCAAAGATAGCACGGGGGCTTCTGGTTCTGGTTCGGGTTGGCCTGCGACTGCTTCCAAGGGTGGGGCGTTGCCCAGGAGTCGGCGGAGGCGATTGGTTACTTGCAGCGCATCTCGGCTGAAGTTGCTCGTGGTGTCGGGGAGGATGTTTTGAGCGTTGATGCTTACCAAATCCTCGCCGTTTGCCTGGATTATGTAGCGATCGCCTTTTTCCCACTTAACGGTAATGCTGTTGGGATCGATGTTGTTGCGGTTTAGCTGGTTGAGTCTTGCTGCTAAGCTAGATGCCCGCCACATTGGATCTGGTTCGTGATTGCTGGAATTGCTGGCAGTGTTTCCGGCTTTGGAATTTTCTTTTGTGCCGGCTACTTTCAACTGACTGCTACCACTTTTGGTGTTGGTTTCCTGGCTTGAGTTCAGAAAGGTGATGACTGGAATGTTTCGCACGTAGACTGTCGCTGCTTGTCGCCCCTCCAAGTCGTGGGGCTGAATTTTGACGATCGAGTCTTGGTCAATGTCAGCTCTTGCTTGGTACTGATACTGTCCAACTTTTTGTGCTTCTACCCGAGTTGCGTTTAACTGCGGGGACGGTTGGGTGGCAATTACTTGCTGCTTGGAACCCTGAGAGTCTGGCTTCAGAGCGTCTGTCGCTTGTGCGTGACAAGAAGATGCCGTTCCTACCACAGGAACTAACAGGACAGCGAGTAAACCACCAACAAATTTTTCCTTCATACGTCCATTTTTGTGAAGAGCCATTGCCAACCGAGATTGGAGGATTGGCCATTTGGCGGCAGGCGTCAAGGATTTTTCTCGATCCCTTCGCCATTCCCCCGTGAGTCAAAGCGCAAAGTATCCGGGTGCGTTTTTGCTGTAATGCTTCAGCCCCAAAAAAATTTGGCTGAAACTTCCCCGATCTTTGACAACTCATACTCGATCCGCAATTTGTGTTTTGGTAACGAACTGCAACAGACTACCACAAACTTTTGCGCTTGGGGATCGCTGTTTCGACACATTTGAGCAATTTTGCTCAGATCTTCTCAGAACTCTGTCTGATAAAATCCTTTAATTGCAGTGGTTACAGCCATTTTCAGGATTCCAGAATTTTTTACAAAAATTTACAAAAAATTTGCGTATTTTATGGTTTCCGAAGGATTAGCCTGAAAAAATCTGTTTGTCAAGTATTAAATGTTGAGTACGCTTAAAAATGGATACTTGGTTTGAGCTCACATCTTGCACCATTTTCAGCAACGCTGCTCAAAGCCCGTTCCTTAAGAAGTGAATTTTCTTGTGGGATGGGCAGGAGAGCCCGTCCATAAAAGGCTAATTGAGAATGGTGCAAGATCTCAGTTTGAATCAAAAATTTTATACTCCTATTCGAGATCCCAGATCCAGATCTCGTTCAACATTGGCGCTTACCTGGAAGTCTCAAATCCCCAATCCCCAATCCCTAATCTCAAATCCCCAATCCCCAATCCAAAATCTAAAATCCAAAATCCAAAATCGACTGACTCTTGGGAATAAACTAAAACTTACAAATGGATTTGGGGGACTTATGGATTATCGAGCAGCAGGCGTGGATGTTGAGGCGGGCAGAGCTTTTGTCGATCGCATCAAAAATACAGTCAAAAGTACCCACCGATCGGGAGTTTTGGGCGGATTCGGCGGATTTAGCGGATTTTTCAGCGTCCCCGAGGGTTTAAAAGAACCGGTGATGGTTTCGGGCACTGACGGCGTGGGAACCAAGTTGAAATTGGCCCACGATCTCGATCGGCACGACACAGTAGGAATCGACTTGGTGGCGATGTGCGTCAACGACGTACTGACATCCGGTGCCGAACCCCTCTTTTTTCTCGATTATTTAGCCACAGGAAAGTTAAATTCTGAACAATTAGCTGGGGTGGTGACAGGAATTGCTGAGGGTTGCAAGCAAGCTGGCTGTGCTTTGTTGGGAGGCGAAACCGCAGAAATGCCAGGTTTTTACCAAGCCGGCGAGTACGATTTGGCTGGTTTTTGCGTGGGAATTGTCGAAAAGAGCAAATTGCTTGACAATTCCCAGGTACGGGTGGGAGATGTGGCTGTGGGGCTGGCTAGTTCCGGTGTGCACAGCAACGGTTTTAGCTTGGTCAGAAAAATTGCGGGCGATCGAGGTTTTGATTGGAATTCCCAACCGGAAAAGTTGGGCGGCAAAACTTTAGGAGAAGTGCTGCTGACTCCGACTACAATTTATGTGAAACCAGTCCTCGAAGCCATTAAGAGCGGTTTAGAAATTCACGGTATGGCTCACATTACTGGTGGCGGTTTGCCGGAAAATTTGCCCCGCTGTTTGGGAGCCAATCAATCTGTGAAAATTAACACCAGTAGCTGGCCGAGTTTGCCAATTTTTGACTGGATTTCTGAGGCTGGCTCTGTGGCGACTGCCGATATGTTCAATACTTTTAATATGGGTATTGGCTTTGTGCTGTTGGTCGATCGCCGGGAAGTCGAGCAGGCTGTTAAATGGTTTGAATCTCAGGGAATTGGTGCGTTTGCGATCGGTGAAGTAATTGACGGTAGTGGAGAATTGGTAATGGGCGTCGATTAATTTTAGTTGCGTGAATTAAAAAAAATCGCCCTTTTTTTTAGGGTCAAATGCTTGACTTTGACGGTTCAACAAAGTATTATTTAATAATGGGAATAGTGGCAATTTTAAAATACAAGTCACCATTCCCATTATCTAAAATATACCACAAAAAATCTGAAAAAATCAATAGGTAAAACTTCCTTTTTTCTGGCAAAATTTTCAATAAGATTGGAAAAAATCCGAGTTGCGTTTCAGCGCTCTTTTCATATATATATATAAGAGAGCGCTGAAGCGCAACAACATACCTTAGAGTAAGGTGCGTAATCCGAACCTAGATAATTAGGTTCTACCTCTAGAAAGGTACAACAAATTTAAATCAAAGTGAAATTTGCTGCATTAATACTGGTAGGCGCAACTCCATTTAAAACAGCTATAGTTTCCCCAGTCGGCACAAACTGGATAGACGTTTTACCGCTGAGTAGAGTAACATTTAATTGCTCGAAAGTCAAGCCATTACCTAACATCAGCCAATCTTTTCCATTCTCAAAATCGGCAATAATATCGCTCCCGGAATTGGTAGAGAGTAAAAAGCGATCGCTGCCAGCACCTCCAATCAGACAGTCATCCCCCAAACCGCCAATCAAAGTATCATTTCCCTCGCACCCGTCTAGCAAATCATTGCCAGCACCTCCAGTCAGACAATCATTGCCAACGCCTCCGCAGAGGGTATCATCACCATAATTGCCGTAGAGAGAATCCTCGCCTCCGCTGCCGAAGATAATATCATTTCCCTTGCCTCCAAAAGCGATATCATTACCTTTGCCGCCGTCGAGAAAATCAGCACCTTCGCCACCAAAAATTAAGTCGTTGTCTTCTTTACCATTTATTGAATCATTGCCGCGATTGCCGAAGATGAGATCTTCGCCTTCACCGCCACAAATTAAGTCATTTCCCTTACCACCTAAAAGGCGATCGTCTCCTTTGTTGCCGTCAATAAAATCATTGCCTCGGTTGCCGTAAAGGATATCGTTTCCTTCACCGCCGTAGAGGTTGTCATCGCCTAAATTTCCATCGAAAATATTCAAGTTTGAACTGCCGTAAAAAGCATCATTTTCCGGTGTACCAAACTGAATTTCACCGCTACCATTGCCGTTGATGGTGTTGTCAAATTGGTTGGGCTGGCTGAGATTTGGATAGTCAATAGCATCGCAAATGCACTCTGGTGCAGCAGGAGAAGGAGAAGGAGAAGGAATTGGACTCGGGCTGGGAGTCTGTAGGGGCGGTGCCCCCGTGCCCGCCCCAGGCGTAGGAGTTGGTGTGGGAGTTTCCGCAGGCGTCGGAGTTGGTGCAGCCGTAGGAGTTGGCGTGGGAGTTTCCGATGGTATCGGAGTTGGCGTTGGTGTCGGAGTCGGGGTTGGCGTGGGAGTTTCCGATGGTATCGGAGTTGGCGTTGGTATCGGAGTTGGCGTTGGTGTCGGAGTCGGGGTTGGAGTCGGGGTTGGAGTCGGGGTTGGAGTCGGAGTTGGTGTTGGTGTTGGTGTCGGAGTCGGTGTGGGAGTTTCCGCAGGCGTCGGAGTTGGTATCGGAGTCGGAGTCGGAGTTGGTGTTGGAGTTGGTGTTGGAGTTGGAGTTGGAGTCGGAGTTGGAGTTGGAGTTGGTGTCGGAGTCGGAGTTGGAGTCGGAGTTGGAGTCGGAGTTGGAGTTGGAGTTGGAGTTGGAGTCGGAGTTGGAGTCGGAGTTGGAGTTGGAGTTGGAGTTGGAGTTGGAGTTGGAGTTGGAGTTGGAGTTGGTGTTGGTGTTGGCGGATTGACGGTAATATTCACGCGATCGACATCTGTTTGA
>NZ_JAHRFA010000116.1:0-17339 GCF_020883045.1 Microcoleus sp. CAWBG58
AGGGGGAGAGGGGAGAATTTTGTTTTTTCTCTCTAACTAATGACTAATGACTGATGACAACTGACAACTGTCAACTGTCAACTGTCAACTGTCAACTGACTACAAACTCATGCCGCCTTTTTGTAGTTGTTTGAGCGGATCGAGCAAAATGTCGGCTATGCTGCGCTGGCGGATGATAATTTCCGCCGTGGCTGTCTGGCCCGCTTTGAGTTTCCAGGTTTGATTGTTGGCTTTCACTGAGTCTCGATCGATACTCACTTCCACCCGGTAAACAACACCCAATCGCTCGTCGGTTTTGGCATCTGGCGAAATCGATACAACTTTTCCCGGCATCACGCCATAATTTTGATAGGGAAAAGCATCGAATTTGACTTGTACCGGCATTCCGATTTTGACAAATCCCGCTTCTCGGTTCGGTAAACTGACTTCCAGCACTAGCGGAGCCTGATTGGGGGTCATTTCTGCAATAGTTTGACCCGGTTGCACGACTTCGCCGGTGTTGTGAATGTTGAGGGCGGAAATTACTCCGCTGACTGGTGCGTAGAGAAATCTTTGTTTGAGCTTGTTTTTGGCTTGAGCGAGCAGGGTTTGGGTTTCGGCAATTTTGGATTTGATTTGGTTTAATTCCATTTCCAACTGCTGAATTTTTTGCTGTTTTTCTAACTGCATTTGGCGCGCTGCTGCTTGTTTGCTGTCGGCTTCGGCTTGCAGTCGATCGACTTCTGCGAGTTGTTCGGCTAATTGGCCTTGCATTTTGTCGATCGAACTGGCGCGATCGCGCAAACCTTGCTCGACTTCAAACAGCCTTTCCTTAACCTGAGTCGCCTCAGACAGTTGACTCCTGATCGCAGCACTTTGTCTGTCGCGCACGGTTTGCTCGACCTCAAATACTCGATCGTCAGCCTGAGTTTTTTCCCCCAACTGGCTTCTAATGACGGCATTTTGGCTTTCCCGCAGAGCATCTTCAGCTTGAAATAGTACATCTTTGGATAGGGCTCCCTCATCTACCAAAGGTTTGAGCCGCCCGATCCGCTCTTTGTGGGCCACCACTTTTGCTTGCAATTGTGCTAGCAAATCTTGACTCTTATTTTGCAGTGGCTTCACGCGATCGCGCCTCGCCTCTTGAGAAGTGATATCTGTTTTCAGTTGCGACAACAGATTTTGTGCCTGCTTTTCCAGAGGTTTGATCTGTTCCTGCCGCGCTTTCTGAGAGACTACATCTGCTTGCAATTGCTCGATTTGAGACTGCGTGGTGGCTGCTGAAGCGCGAGATCTGTCGATCGCAGCTTGAGCCCCCCGTTTGTCGGCAGCAGCAATAGCTTGGCTCGCCTGAGCTTCCAGTCGAGTTCTCTCGATCGAACTAATTTGCTGCACCAATTGAATCTGATAAGCATCCAGAATTTTATCTAGACGCTCCACCTCGCTCGAAGCATTTTCCGGGTCTAATTCCGCCAATAACTGTCCAGTTTTGACCTTTTGACCTTCTTTAATCGCGAGGTTAATAATTTTTCCCGGCTCCGTCGGATGAATTTTGTAAACATCACCTTTGGGAACTAATTTGCCTTGAGCGTGACCGACTTGATCTATTTTTCCCAAAGTTGCCCACGCTACAAAAGCTATGGAAAATACCAGACCTCCTAAGATCAACTGCTGAGGAAAAGATACTGGCGGTTGGTCTAGTACCGAGTGCAAAGAAGTAGACCAATTATCAGCCTCAGGCTGCCGGAACTTCGCCGGATAGATATAGTCATTAGTTTTAGAAGAGCGATTTTGAGATTCAACTACTTCTAAAGAGCGGTCTGTTTTTCTGGCTTCGTTTTCTTGCCTTAAAGCTACGCCGCCATAGACTTCAGCTATCTCATCAGGATCGGCGCATATTTTTTGGGCGTCTTCTGAAAGCATGATATTTACTCCAAATTAGGAATTGGGAATTGGGCATTGGTAATTGGGAATTGGGCATTGGGAGTTGGGAATTGGGCATTGGGAATTGGGAATTGGGCATTGGTAATTGGGAATTGGGCATTGGTAATTGGGAATTGGGCATTGGTAATTGGGAATTGGGAATTAATTGGTAATTGGTAATTGCTTCCAATGACTGTCAACTGTCAACTGACAACTGTCAACTGTCAACTGTCAACTGTCAACTGTCAACTGACTTTAAAGATCGAGTTGTTGTTGAGCAAGGTGATAGTAGAGTCCACGTTCAGCCATCAATTGGTCGTGGTTGCCTTGTTCGGCTAAAATGCCTTTGTCTAGAACCAAAATGCGATCGGCATTGCGTACTGTAGACAACCTGTGAGCGATTACAAACACAGTGCGATCGCGACTGATGCGAGCCAGATTTTGCTGGAACCTGCGCTCAGACTCGGTATCCAGCGAAGAAGTTGCTTCGTCCAAAATCAAAACTCGCGGATCGCCCAACAGAGCACGGGCGATCGCAATTCGCTGGCGCTGGCCCCCAGACAAACTCGTGCCCCTCTCCCCCACAGGAGTTTGATAACCAAGCGGCATATCTTGAATAAAAGCGTGAGCTTCTGCTAGCTTTGCCACTTCGATCGCCTCTTCCAAGGTTGCAGAATCACCAAATGTTCCTTCTTCGCCATGACTGGCGGGGGTTTCCAAATTTTTGTACAGCGTGATGTTTTCCAAAATCGTTCCCGAAAACAAGAAACAATCCTGAGGGACAACACCCAACTGCCCTCGCAGCGACTGCAAAGAAATGTGGCGAATATCGTGGCCGTCGATCGTCAGCCGCCCTTTTTCTGGATAATAGAAACCTTGCAGCAGCTTCACCAAAGTGCTCTTACCGGAACCGCTGCGGCCGACAATTGCCACAGTTTCTCCAGCTTGCACCTCAAAGCAAAGATTTTGCAGC
Organism: Microcoleus sp. CAWBG58; assembly: GCF_020883045.1. Classification (NCBI taxonomy): domain Bacteria; kingdom Bacillati; phylum Cyanobacteriota; class Cyanophyceae; order Oscillatoriales; family Microcoleaceae; genus Microcoleus; species Microcoleus sp. CAWBG58. The sequence continues at coordinate 2,876 of NZ_JAHRFA010000116.1, forward strand.
GTATTGCGTTCCTCATCCTGAGCATAGCGGAAAGAAACATTGTCAAACTTGATGGTTCCGTGAATGCGAGGCAGCACCAGCATTGGTTTGTAAGGGCTTTCTTCAGGTTCTGCCGAGAATACGTCATCCAAACGCTCGATCGACACCAGCACTTCTTGAAACTCATCCCAAAGTCCCACCACCGAAAGCACAGGAGAAATCACGCTCCCGATCATCATATTAAAAGCCACAAATTGACCGATCGTCAATTGGTCTTGAATCACCAGCATAGCCCCGTACCACAACAAAGCCGTGCTACCCAAAGTATTAATCCCACCCCCAACTACCTGCAAAGAGTTCGCCAACTTCTGGCCCCGAAATTTAGCATTAATCATGCAAGTTAATTGATCTTCCCAGCGCCAGCGCATTTCGCGATCGGCAGCAGTTGCCTTAATAGTCGCCACCCCAGTAATCATTTCCACCAAAGATGAATTTTGCTTGGCACCTTCGTTAAAAATCTCCCGCGATACTTGGCGCAGAAACGGAGTTGCCACCAAAGTCAAAATCACGATCGGCGGAATCAAAGCCAGCACCAACAAAGCCAGACGCCAGTTATAGTAAACCATCAGTCCGATGTAAACCACAGCCATCAAAGCATCCAACCAAGCCGTAATCGCTTGGCGAGTCAAAAACGACTGAATTTTTTGATTTTCCTGAACCCGCGTCAAGATGTCGCCCACCTGACGAGATTCAAAGAATTTAATCGGCAAACTGAGAGTGTGACTGATAAACCCGCTAATTAAAGTCAGGTCAATGCGGTTGGACAAGTAATCCAGCAAATACTGTCTCGTTGCCCCCAAGAGCGATCGCCAAACACTAAACATCAGCAGTCCGATCGCGAAAACGTGCAGAGTGACGATGCTTTTGCTGACAACTACTTGGTCGAGAATTACCTGAGTAAACAGGGGAGTAACGATCCCAAACAGTTGGATCAACAAAGAGATTACCAAAATTTGGGCGATCGTAGCCCGGTAGGGCCAGATTATGCCCAGAAAATTCTTAACTTTGATGCCTTTATGTTCAGCAGTGTGATTGCGATATAGCTGCGCTGTCGGGTCTAAAATCAGGGCGTACCCAGTCCAACTGTCGGTAAAATCTTTAACACTCATCCACCGCTTGCCCGCCGCCGGATCGGCAACTAAAACCTGTTGATTTTTAAAGCGGTAAACTGCAACGTAGTGATTGCCTTGCCAGTGAGCTATCCAGGGATTTTGATTGCGGAGTGGAGTTAAAGAAGCTCGCACTGGACGGGTTTGAAACCCCATTCTTTCCGCTGCTTTTGCCAGACTCTTGAGCGAGGCGCCACTGCGGCCGATTTCTGCCAATTCGCGCAAGTAATTCAGGCTGAATTTCTTACCCCAATATTCGCTAATCATAGCCAAGCAGGTAGCTCCGCAATCTGCTGTACTCTGTTGTTGAATGAATGGGTGTCCGCTGCTCAACCATCTGCGCCGCTTGGGTTTTGGGAAACTGATGATTCCGGATGCCGATTTGGAAGACTCGACTGCGGTTAATTTTAACGGCTCATTCTTTGAGGTAGACGAAGCATCTTTTGGTGCAGTTACTAAGGTTAAAGTCGGAGGTTTGCGGATAATTTTGGGGCGGGCATTGCTGTCGGAAGCAATTGTGGCTTTTGCCATTTCCCACTGTTTTGAGTTAAGCTGGTAAATCAGCAAGTCTGTTGCTGCTTTCCAGTCGCTCGGTACGTCTGAATGTCCCCAGTGACTCCCGATACTTGGCGGTGCTTGACCTTGAATTTTACCGCTACGGAGCCAAAAATAATTGGTGGTTTTTTGGCAGTGTTCTGCGAGGGAAACTCCGGCGGGAATTCGGCTTTCTTCTAGATAAGGAAGTAAGTGCGGCCACAGAAGTTGCTGTTGGTGGGATTTTAGCGATCGCAAATCTGTTTGCGTCTTGAAAAAAATCAACTGCTGCATCTGTTGATATTCTTGCTGCAAGTGCTGTTGCAGTTGGGGGAATTCCTCTATAACAAGCTGTAATTTGGCGCAGTTAATTCGAGCGAGTTGGCAAGTGCCGGCCGCAATTGCCCTGTAAGGCAGCCCGTTTTCAATAAATACGTCGTCTGTCCCAAACACTGCTCCGAGTTCCAGTACCGCCGCCGAAACTTCCTGCTGTTGAGAGGCTTCTACCGCTAGCAGCCTGACTCTTCCCTGGCAAACTAAATAAAAATTGCGTGAAGCGAAGCTATCCCGTAGGGAATCTCTCTGTGCTTGCTCAACTAAATTATTGGTATTATCCGGTGTTTGATATTGGGTGATTTCATCTCCGAGTTGAAACTCGCAAATTTCACAGGCTGTATTTAATTTTGCAATTAATGTCGGTTCGGGACTGATTTCCTCCAAGAGTTTTTCAATAGCTGGAACTGTTGGCAATGAGGCTGGGGAGCGCTCGAAGTAATTTTGTACCCCTAAACTTTTTTTCATAGCTTTCCCTGTTCAATTTTTGTGTCAATTTTATTGACCGACAATTAACCAGACTGAGCCGATCTGTTATTTTTTAGTGCCACCTAGCCGGCTGAAAAATGCTTATTGAGTTTTGCGGCGAAAACCTCATATTTCAACATTTTTGACAACTTTTGAGATGTCGGAATTCGGTTTTTTTAAGAAAGTGCTGTGATTGCGTAAGTATTGTTTTCGCTGGTTCCAATCATAACTTACAAAATGGCTCGTATGGCTACAGTTACAGGGTCATCTTTACACAATCTTTATAAATCACCCGTATTGTCGCGGAGTATTGTGAAGATTCTGTAAAGGAAAGCCCCGCAGGCTTCCGCCCTGCATCCGTAAATACACGGAGATGGCTTAATTAAATATTAAAAGATTTCAATTCTCTATAAGTTGTGCATTCCAGAAGGATTGATGTAAAGAAATGTTGCTAATTTGTAGCAGGAATTCCAGGAATTAATTGAGAATTGAGTAGGCGTATTTAACGGGATTCAATCAAAGAATTTGGAGTTTCCTTTTAGTGGGAAACTTATCGCCCACAGGCGTATCAACTTTTTTGCAGCGGACAAGCGCGGTTTTTTACTAAAATCTCACGCGAGCGGGCGATCGCAAATAAACACAGTGGTAGTTTATAAAGCGATCGCTCTCTCTTGACCTTAAAACAATATATATCTGAAGAACCTTGACAATATTTGTTAACTGTGTATTTTAGAATTCAAAATTCTTTAAAACTAGCTATTTGCCCGATCGCCCTTAAATCGCATACAGTCATATAATCCAGACTATAATATCACTTTGATATAAATGCTTGAATTATCAGCCCTAGGGCTGCTAAAGCGGCAACCCTTGCACGGCTATCGGCTAAAACAACAACAGTTACTCTTATCAGAAATTTGGGTTTAAAACCCCGCCCTTCAAGGACGGCTTTCTGCTAAAGAATCAAGTTGCTCGAACACCGCTTGAGAGTCTGTTACCTGCGCCAAGACTATCTAGAGAGCCAACAAACTGAACAGGAAAATCCTGTTGACTCGTATCAAGCAGCATCCTGGGAAAGGTGTACAGACACCATCCAGCTAGAAATCCAGTGGTTGACAGAGCAACTAGCCCGAGAGCAAAGTGCGATCGGTTTGTAGTGCGGACTTCAGTCCGCAGTTTGAGAGCGGACTGAAGTCCGCACTAGTAACTGCACTACGAACCGCGTTTGTTATGGCAATCCAGCGGACATGATATGACTCCCCAACCTCCCCTGAATTCGCATACTCCCTGAAAAAATCCTTCCAACGGAGCCATTCAACTGAGTCATAAGGAGGATTTATAGTCCTTCGTGCACGTGATAAATTTCGAGAGCACTTCAACAGTATGTTTAGTTTCAGGACTCAAATCGGCTTTTTGGCGACACCAATCAGCAAATGTTTTGTTTGCCGATCGCACTTCTGCACCATTCACAGAAATGACATTTCCAGATAATGTTACGATCGCACAACAAGTAACTACTATCAACCTTGATAAAATCCTGTGTTTCTGTCGAAATATAAATCTCATCATCTAATATCCCTAATTTTCTAAATAGACAACGGCAGGTTGACAAACTGTCACCACACTGCCACGAAGGTCTAAAATAACTCTGATATTAAACTTGTACCCAATAACTTTATCTTTCAAAACCCCCGAAAATACCCTATGAACCACTCCGCACCGGGCGCCGCCTCCCAAATGAGCGACATTGAACTCGCCAACCTCAGCCGCACGATCGACTATAGTGGCATTCGATCGATACCTGAAATTTGGGCGATCGTCAAACAGCGATTTCCCCAAACCGTCGCCCTCCACGATCCCCACACGACACCCGAAATTAAACTCACCTATACCGACCTCTACCAACAAATCCAGCAATTCGCCAGCGGATTGCAGGCCCTCGGCATCAATCCAAACCCAACAGACACAATCCCTCCCCGCGTCGCCCTCTTCGCCGACAACAGCCCCCGGTGGCTGATAGCCGATCAAGGTATCATGACGGCTGGGGCCGCCAACGCCGTTAGAGGCGCCACCGCCGATCCCGAAGAACTCCTCTACATCATCCAAGACAGCGGCAGTACCGCTTTAGTAGTCGAAAATCTGGCATTACTCAAAAAACTGCAAGCGCGCCTCCCCGATTTGCCGATCGAACTTATCGTCCTCCTCTCCGACGAAGAACCAGAAACCAGCCTCACCCTAACCACAGTCAAATTTTCCCAAGTCATGGCCACAGGCGCCAACCGCCCCTTCAAACCCGCCAACCACAACCACCAAACCCTCGCCACCCTCCTCTACACCAGCGGCACCACCGGCAAACCGAAAGGCGTCATCCTGACTCACGGGAACCTGCTGCACCAACTCACCACCTTCGGCACAATTTTGCAACCCGAACCGGGCGAATCAGCCCTCAGCATCCTGCCCAGTTGGCACGCCTACGAACGCACAGTCGAATACTTCTTGCTTTCCCAAGGATGCACGCAAATTTACACCAATATTCGCTATTTCAAACAAGACTTTAAAACTTGCAAGCCCCAGTACATGGTGAGCGTTCCGCGCATCTGGGAATCGATTTATGAGGCTGTACAAAAGCAATTTAGAGAACAGCCACCCAACAAACAAAAATTGGTGAATTTTCTGTTATCTGCCAGCCAGCAATACATTGAAGCCCGCCGCATTTTTCAAGGTTTAACTCTCAATTTGAAACCTGCTTCTGATTCGGAAAAACTGATCGCCCGCATCAAAAGTATTCTGTTATCTCCCGTCCACGCGATCGCCGAAAAACTGGTTTACCAAAAAGTCCGGGAAGCTACGGGAGGGCGTTTTAAGTGGGCAATTAGCGGCGGAGGTTCTTTGGCCGCGCATTTAGACAATTTCTTTGAAATCGCGAATATCGGTTTGTTGGTGGGATACGGTTTAACTGAAACATCTCCAGTTTTAACAGTCCGCCGCCCTTGGCACAATCTTAAAGGTTCTGCCGGACAGCCGATCGCCCATACTGAAATTAAAATAGTTGACCCCGAAACTAAACAGCAACTGCCGACAGGCCAGCGCGGTTTAGTTTTGGGACGCGGGCCGCAAATCATGCAGGGCTACTATCTCAATCCCCAAGCTACCGCCAAAGCCATTGACTCCGAAGGCTGGTTTGACACCGGCGATTTGGGTTGGCTGACACCGGGAAACGACTTAATTTTGACTGGGCGGGCAAAAGATACGATCGTCCTCAGCAACGGCGAAAATATCGAACCCCAGCCGATCGAAGATGCCTGCGTCCGCAGCCCCTACATCGACCAAATTATGGTAGTAGGTCAAGACCAAAAATCGATCGGCGCCTTAATTGTCCCCAATTCAGAAGCCGTGCAGAAATGGGCAGAAACTCAGAATCCGCCAATACACGAAATTGACTGGAATAGCAAGAAAATTCAAGACTTATTCCGTCAAGAATTGAACCGGGAGGTGCAAAATCGCCCCGGATACCGCGCGGACGATCGCATCGGCCCGTTCCGGTTGATTCAGGAGCCATTTTCGATGGAAAATGGAATGTTGACCCAGACCCTGAAAATTAAGCGCCCGGTTGTGACGGAACACTACCGCGATATGATTGACGGGATGTTTTGAAATATTCGGAGGACTTGGGGAATGGAGAAGAAAAAATTATCCCTACACCCAAGTCCCGATTGGTGTCAACTTAAGCCTCAAAACCTTTGTATCTCTAGTTTATAGCAGAGGCAAGATCCCCTAAATCCTTCTTAATAAGGGGGACTTTGAGAAGATTCTTATCCCCTGTATCTCTCGTTTATAGCAGAGGCCCGATCCCCCTAAATCCCCCTTAGGTCGGGGGACTTTGAGAAGATTCTTATCCCCCCCTTCTGAAGGGGGGCTAGGGGGGATCTGGTCTGAATCGCCAGACAGAAGACTGATAATAGGTTTGAGGTTCTGTTGACACCAAAACCTAAGTCCCGAGTCCGAGTCCTAAGTCCAGAGTCCTGAGTCCTGAGTCATTAGGAAATGTTTACCAACTAATGACTAATGACTAATGACTAATGACTAATGACTAATGACTAATAACTAATGCCTAATTCGCAATTGACAAGCAACAAATTTATGGAACCACAATTACTCTTGAAGCGATCGATTAATGTAAAAGTCGTCGTTACTCCCCGCTGGAAAGAAGAAGCTCAACAGCAACTCCAAGCCCAAATCAATCAAATAGATTCTCAGCTACAACAGCTAGAAATGCAAGGGCAGCGGATGGTTTCAGAAATCCAAAAGCAAAGCCTGCAACCCCCCGGGCCGCAAGTAATGCAGCAAATAGAAAACATTCAAGTGCAGGTGAATCAAAGAAAGAGCGAACTGCTAGAACAGAAAAACCAAAACCTGCAACAGCTTCAGCAAGTGCAGGTGCTAGACCTCGAACAAGAAGTGAGTCAAGGTCAAATTGACGGCACGTTTACCGTCGGGCTGGGAGAAAACTTGATTCAAAAAATGCAAGTAGAAGTTCTGCTCCGCGACGGCATAGTCGAAGAAATTCGAGGTGATATTTAGAAATTAGAAATTGGTAATTGGTAATTGCTAATTGCTAATTGGTAGGTAATTTTGAGTTGATAGTCGCACATCTTCGGACTAGAGGCTGGCATAATAATGATTGTTGCCGATTGCCGAGCGCCAATTATCAATCGCCAAACCAACTGTTGTGCATTGAACTTGTATCTTGGGAGCGGGGAGAATGCCATTTTTGTCAACAACAGGCTAAAACCAGGTCTAAATCAGGGTTATAGCCGAGACTCGATCCCCCTAAATCCCCCTTAAGAAGGGGGACTTTGAAGGCTATTGTACCCATCTCTCGCCGCTCCCTCTTCCCAAGGGAAGACGCAAGAATGCTCTTGTCCCCCCCTTATTAAGGGGGGTTAGGGGGGATCGAAACTAGACTAAAAGCGACCTCGATCCTAGGTTTAAGCCTGTTGTTGACACAAATGGCTCTCCTGCCCACCCCACAAAAGTTTAACTGTTTTCGATCGTGCAACTTAAATGCCTCCAAGCTTACCGATCGCCAATTACCAACTCACAAGGAATTTTTACAGATGATTCGCGAAGTTTTCATGCCAGCCCTGAGCTCTACCATGACAGAGGGCAAAATTGTTTCCTGGGTCAAATCGGCTGGGGACAAAGTAGAAAAGGGCGAAACGGTAGTCGTAGTTGAATCCGACAAAGCCGACATGGATGTCGAGTCTTTCTACGAAGGCTATCTAGCAATAATTATTGTACCAGCAGGCGAAGTTGCCCCAGTCGGAGCTGCGATCGCCCTAGTAGCAGAAACAGAAGCCGAAATCGCAGAAGCCCAGAAACAAGGATCCGGCGCCCCAGCAGCCGCAGCCCCTGCTCCTGTAGCCGCAGCCCCCGCTCCTGTCGCAGCTACAGCATCAGTGGGTTTGCAGCAAAACGTCAGCCGCCAAAACGGGCGCAGCGTCGTTTCTCCTCGCGCTCGCAAATTAGCCAAAGAGTTTAAAGTAGATTTAAATTCAATCAAAGGCAGCGGCCCCAACGGTCGGATTGTTGCAGAAGATGTGGAAGCAGCAGCAGGTAAAGCCCAACCAGTTCCGGTTCAGCAACCAGTAACAGTCCCCGCAGCACCCGCACCCGCAGCAGCCAAACCCGCACCCGCACCAATCCCAGCGGTAGCGCTTTCCGGTAACAGAGTACCGATGAATGCGCTGCAAAATGCGGTGGTTCGCAATATGGAAGCAAGTTTGAGCGTGCCGTGTTTCCGCGTCGGCTATACAATTACTACGGACAATCTCGACAAACTCTACAAACAAATTAAGTCGAAAGGCGTCACGATGACGGCCATGCTGGCAAAAGCAGTAGCAGTAACTTTACAAAAACATCCCCTGCTGAATGCTTGTTATGTGGAGTCGGGAATTCAACACCGTGCTGATATTAATGTGGCGGTAGCGGTGGCGATGGACGGCGGCGGTTTGATTACGCCAGTGTTGCAAAATGCCGATCGCCTGGACATATATTCTCTCTCCCGCAGTTGGAAGGATTTAGTCGATCGCGCCCGCGCCAAACAGCTAAAACCCGATGAATACAGCACGGGAACTTTTACTCTTTCCAATTTGGGAATGTATGGAGTAGATAAGTTTGATGCGATTTTGCCGCCGAATCAAGGCTCGATTTTGGCGATCGGCTCTTCGCGGCCCCAAGTAGTGGCGAATGAGGAAGGCTTGATGGGAGTGAAGCGGCAAATGCAGGTGAATATTACCTGCGATCACCGAATTATTTACGGTGCTGATGCTGCATCTTTCTTGCAAGATTTAGCGAAATTGATCGAGACAAATCCTCAATCTTTGACGCTTTAGCCCTATCCTAAATCCCTCTTTTACCCGCTCGGGGGAAAGGGGGATTTAGACTAGGTTTTTCACCGCCTTTGTTAACAAATAGCCGAAGCAGGCGCAATTTCGCGGAGTGGCATCAGGAATTCTTGCTTTTCTTCCGGGGTGATGTAACCGCCATTTACAGCCATTTCCATGAGTTCTTCGACAAATCCCTTTAACTCAGTTATAACTTGAGTTTTATTCAGTTCAAAGTGTTTATTTCTGGATTTTAGGCTAAACTGGTTTGGAGATAAATATCCAAATTCTTTGAAATAGCAGCTAATTTTATCGTTGGTTAAGGGCTGCAATTCAAGAGTCCTGCAAACACTTTCAACAAATTCTATTTTAATCGGCTTCCCTTGGGATAACTCACTAAGTTTTTTGGGAAGTTCATCTTCTAGGAGCATACAGATATCGGGGTCTAAAAAAACTTTTACTTTTTGTTCACCGATTTCTATTGATATTGGGCGATCGCATTCAAAGCAAAATAGTTTCAGCCCTAACTCAAAATGCGAAAGTTCTCCTAATGAGTCCTCTGGTCGATCGGCATAATTTTCGGCATTAGGTTCTTGTAGGTGGATGGTAAAATTGCTATAATTATTCATCTTCATCGCTCCTCTATGGTATAATATAAAAATAATATTTTCAGGAACCTGCGAGGTGTGAACCTGATGGAAAGAACCTACCAAATTTCTGGGTTCAATGCTACTTTCTCATACCCCATTTGGGAGACAGCAGAGATAGAAGAAACTTTCTTAGAGTTGGCAGAACAATGGCGGCGCGAGACAGGTATGATGTCTTTAGTTACTAAAATGTCAATCCACCCAGCATACCAAAGAATTATCGGTATGGGTCAAGCTGTTGTTCCCCTAATTCTGCGAGAATTAGAGCAAGAACCGGATCATTGGTTTTGGGCTTTGCAAGCGATTACAGGTGCTAATCCTGTTAGATCGGAACAGCGTGGGCGGCTCAAACAAATGGCAGAAGCGTGGATACAGTGGGGCAGAGAAAATGGCTATAGATGGCAAGCTGGAACAGTATAAAGAAGATGAATTTCCTCACCTAGCTGCTACGGGGTATCGCATCACTAGCCCAGCAACACGCGCTTACAATTGTTTTGCTTGGGCTGCTGGTGAAGACGATCGTTGGTGGAATCCTCTAGAACCAAACAGTCCCTATTATTGGCCTGATGGTGTGCCAGCAGAACTAACGATCGCTGCTTTTATTCAAGCTTATCAAACGGTGGGATACGAACCTTGTGAAAATTCTGACTTTGAATCGGGTTTTGAGAAGATAGCCATATATGCGACTCCTGACGGGGAACCAACCCACGCGGCCAGACAATTACCAAATGGCAAGTGGACGAGTAAATTGGGGCGTTGGGAAGATATTGAGCATGAACTAGACGGGTTGACAAGTGAGATGTACGGTTCTGTGAAGCAAATTTTAAAGCGATCTATTTGAGCTAGTAGTTTGATTGTTTGTGTTGCTAAAATATGGGCGATCGCACTTTTGGAGATTAAGGGCGATCGGATTGCTACAATTCAAACAAGAATACTTTGTTCAAACTCGCACCGAATTTCATCTACAACTTTGCGATCGCTCAGATCGCGGTGCCACCAGTGGCTACAGCCATCTTGACAATATTTATCGTACCTGCGGGCATCAGCAATTGCTAATAAACTGATTAACAGAAAAAAGGTTTTGATAAATTCTGAGGACGGCAGTTTCAAAAGCTTTGCCATTTGTTCTTTTAATCGCCCTTTGCTCAGCAATACGCAAGGGGTGTAAGTTACGCGAAGTTTTGATTTAGTAATAGCTAGACAAACATCTTCTTGTCGCGCCCCAGCTTGGATGGTCATGTAGGATAGCCGCTGCAATATTTCCTGCTGGCCTTCGGTTGGAAAGCTTAAAAACCAGTTTTTTGCATCTTCTTGGCTAATTATGGCTTGTTGAATTTGATTGATTGTAATTTCATCAGTTAGATTCATTTGCCTTTCCTAAGTTTGGCTCAAATATAACGTGAGGTTCCCCTGATATCAGGGGGCCTGTAAAAATATCAATTCCTGTTTCTCGGCCTAAACTATTAATTTCGCCACCACTCGTACCGTGAGGGACGGAACTGCAAGCGGAATGTCGCTGGCGAGAGTTACCTAACATTATATAGTCCCAGTCAGAAGTTGGCGTATGTGTCCCGTTTGCTCTACTGCCAACAACGATGATAGTTTGTTTTGTGCGATCGGCTGCGTTCTGAATTCTTCTGGCATCTTCTGGAGATATGCCTGCTTCTTGCCATGTTTTTACACCTCTCATTTAATGAATATTAGCATGGTAGTAACAGAATGACGCTGGGGGCGATCGCACTTTTGGACATCAAGGGCGATCGCGCTTTTGGCATCATAAAGTTTAGCTCTCAAAGCCAAATTTTCTCAAATAGAACTAGGAACAATATGACAGCGCAGCCACTCAGTAAATTCATCGCGGGCGATCGCACTTGATGCCACTTGTAAAATAATTTGTTCTTGCTCTTCCACAGGTGCAGAAATCTCAAAGCCATTCAACACCAGAAAGACTTCCATGGTTGCGTGGCCGATACGTTTGTTACCATCTAAGAAAGGATGATTTTTAATTAAAGCAAATCCAAGAGCCGAAGCTTTTTCGACGATTGTTGGGTAAAGTTCCTGCCCACCAAAAGTCATGCGCGGCTGAGCTAAAGCTGACTCTAAGGCTCCTAAATTAGCGATGCCAAATGCTCCGCCAGACTGCTGGATAATGCACCGATAAAGTTCTAAGACTTCGGTTAAAGTTAGATAGCGCATTATGCGAGCTTTTGGTAAAGTTCAGCATTCTTTTTGAGGACGTATTCCATAGCGTTTTGGAAGGATGCTTCTGGTGGTGCGAGTAAGTTTTCAGCACCCGCAAGCAGTAATGCTTCTAGGGAAATACCGAGGATATTGGCAGTTTCTTGAAGCTTGTGCAGGCGATCGTCTGGAATGGTGATGGTAATGGTTTGCATTCTGTTTGTGGCTGTGACGATAGTCTGAGTTTAGCACGTCAACTGTCTGAGCAGGAGTTAGGGTTTTGGAAAGCGCGATCGCACTTTCGTAGTTTTTGGAAATTAAGGGCGATCGAATTGAGTCAAGTTTGTTTAGTAATTAACAGATTGGTTAGTCAAACAGGTAAATAATTTCGCGCTTATTGAATCTAAATTTAAGCGCAATCGAGAAAGTTTTAGTTTCACTCATCTGTTGATTTGAGCTTGCCGGATTCTTTTGCTCGATCGATCGCCTCTTGAATCAAAAGGTAGACAAAGTTGGAGATCGATCGCTTTTCGATATCGCACAACTTTTCGAGATCCTTTTTAGCCTGTGTTGGTAAAACCACTGAAATCCGCTCGCTGTCGCTCATGCCCTGCAATCTCTTGGAAGTTTCCCCTATTGTGCCACCTCGTCCGTCCAGCTTGTGCATCCGCAGTCAGTTGTGTGCTTATTAATGCACACTTATGCTTACTTAGTGTTACTTTTATAGATAATGTCAGAAGCCAGCGCGTCCACCGACCAAGTTTCCGCGCTGGCTCTGGCTCCGTTTAGCAATGGAGACACCTCTATTATGAAATACGAAGGATACTTGAAGCCGTGGGCAGTGGCCCGCTTGCTTCCGAGCTTGCAATGGGCGATCGTTGGTCGCTATCGCAGCCGATCGGATGCGGAGGGACATCTTCAGTTGTTTCGGCAACAAGTGCCCAACATCCGATTTGAAGTAGTGTTCGATTTACCGCATCCTCAAGGATAATTTTCTTGAGGGAGGGTGTTTGATAAGTTGACAGTTAACTTTGGGGCGATCGCACTTTTGGACATTAAGGGCGATCGCTCTTATAAATAAGACATTTTATCTGATAGGTTTAATTTCGGCGATTGGGCGATCGTCTTGCAAGAGTACCAAGATATTACCATCTTGGATGAGTTTAATAAAGCTCGACAGATCCCTCTGAATTTCATCAATATTAATGTCGATCGCAGTTGCGCCGGAAATAACTGACTCAGCATGGGAAGATAAAGGAGGAGATTCATTAGCAACTATTTCGCGCAGCAAATGCGTACATAAATCCCGATTTTGAGAATAGGTAGAATGTAACATATGGCTATATAAGTTTCTGGCTAAATCCTGATTGAGAATTCCATAAAGTAGAATCATTGTCCATTCTTTAGCATTCACAATCGTTCTGTCTATGGTATCAATAAACGCCTGCAACTGGTTTTTTAGTTCAAAAGACTCCAGAAAATGAATCAGACCATACATGACTTCATGTTGTTCGCATCTGTCATCGAAAACAAGATAAAGTGCTGGCAAATATTCGATATTAGGATGTAGCGCAAGTTCAGCTAAAGCGTATTCAAAACTCATTACTTCCTCATCAGAGCGCATGAATTTATTAGCATTTAATGTTTCTATTAATTGAGTAATGTTCATCTTATGTCTCCCACTTTATCAAAAGTACCCAACCATGCCAGTTTGTTTTGTTTGATGACTTGTTGTAAATTCCGCCTAATTTGTGGTGTATACAGCCGATCTTGGCGATAAATCGATCGCACATCCCACACTGCAAGAGCTAGAGCTTGCCGGGGCGATAGACTAAAGTCTGGTCTTTGTCCATAGGATTGCGTGCGCCGATGACGACCACCCCTTCCTGGATATGGCTGTTCCATCAAGATAGCAATACCCTTGTTTCTAGTGTAACCAGATATTCCTATTTGTTTCATATAAGCATCGGATGGAATATGGTGGGGTGTAAGATTGTCTCCTGTGCGGCGAATTTTGTTCAAGTCGCCAAACTGTCCGACTGTGCTTTCACCTGGAAGTAATATAGGTATATTATTTGCCACTTTTGTGTTTGAGGATGCCTTTTATTTTATACTGCAAAAGGGTTGGCTATTTTAATTAAATCATGGAAGATTACTTTTGGGAAATAGGAGGCGATCGCGCTTTTGGAGATTAAGGGCGATCGCCCGCCTTTTGGGGCAAAGTGATTAACTTGGTTCTTTAAAAGCTTCTAAACCCGCACGCAATACACTTGCTACAGGATGATTGATCGCTTGCATTAATGCCTCAACACTCATCGCTTGAATTAAACTAACTACTCGCTGTTCTAAAGTAGGGTCGCCTTTTATTTGTTTTATAGCCTCTTCTGCTACAACTGCTTTTTCGCTCAGAGTCTCCGTTGGGTAATTTTGTGCCAGTTGCTCTAGCAATTTCTGAATTTCTGCTGCTGCTTCAGCTAGATTTTGCTTTTGTTCAGGTGAGTAATTGTGGATAGTACCACCTACTTGCTGAGAATTTATATTCTGAGAGTAGCCAACACCTATTGATGCTTGACTTTGATTGATTTTGGGTTCTGACATAATATCTCCGTAGCCATAGCTAATTATTGTTTTCATTATATATCTTACGTATCGGCTCAATAAGTAGGGGTAGCAGTTAATCTGGCTGCCAAGACAATCCCAAGGGATAAAGAGCAGATTTGGAGCGAATAATAGTGGACAGAGAGGGAATAACTCCAAGTTGAGAAATTCGGTC
>NZ_JAHRFA010000117.1:0-17059 GCF_020883045.1 Microcoleus sp. CAWBG58
CCGAATTTCTCAACTTGGAGTTATTCCCTCTCTGTCCACTATTATTCGCTCCAAATCTGCTCTTTATCCCTTGGGATTGTCTTGGCAGCCAGATTAACTGCTACCCCTACTTATTGAGCCGATACCAATCGGGCACCATAAAAACGCTCTATACCTATTTCAACTCCAATTAATTCGGCATTCCCCACCCCGGAGCCAGTTACAATGTCATTGCCGGAACTTCCGATAAAAGTTGCAGAACGGCTAAGATCGTTTCCTGCAAAATTGAAGTAGTGTTCGCGACCTGTTTTCAAAGCTCCAGAGTTGACAAATGAGACAATATCAGGGTTTTTCTTTAAGTATTCCGGTTCCAAAAAAGAAGTCCCAAACCGACCTTCTTTGACTCCGAATTCAATGAAATGCTGGTATCCTGATTTGAAAGTTCCGTTCTGAACGAAAGGTCGAAGGTCTGAATTATTTGCTAAATAAAAATTTTCGTTGTACTCAGGCGATACGCGCGATCGACCTTCTTCGTAACCAAATTTGATAAAGTGGTCTAATCCACTTGCAAAAGGCGCGCTTCGGTTGTTGCGACTGTAGACTAAGGCAGCGATGTCTGGGTTGCCAGCGAGGTAAGTAGCTTCGTCAAAATAGCGTGATACTTTAGTTAGGGCACCGTCTTGACCGAATTTTTCAAAGTGTTCTCTGCCGGATTTGATAATTCCTGCATCAATGGCTGGTTTCAACCACGGATATTGGGCGAGGTAGTATTTTTCGTCAAAAATGTCGTAGTTTGCCATTATTTTCGCAAATGATTTAATTTTACATCGTGGAATTTAAGGGAGGTTGGTATTATAACATCTCCCTTTATTCTGCTGTCAGGTTAATTTATATTACATCGCATCTAATGGTTTTGATTGCCATGAAAAGTGCGATCGCCATTTTTGTACATGAGCGATCGCAGCAAACAAACTCAACACCGACTAATTAATCGCTTCTGGATTTCTAGCCGACAAAAGTGCCAATTTTATCTGGTATAAACAACGGCTTCAAAGTGAGATTTCCACCGCCTTCAATAACCGCGATCGTATCACCATAACTAAGTTGGTCGCCTCCATTTGGTGTAAAAAATGGCAAGCCGTTTGTTTGGATGGCTAAATCTCGATTATTGTTGATGGGAAACACAATGTATTTATCGAATGATGTAGAGCCGAGCAGGATCGAATCCTGACCTTGGGTAAAGTTTTGAATTTTAGCAAAACCTGGCCCCTGGTAGAACTGCCGACTGACAGGCGTCGGTCTGCTACCGCCTATACCTGGGACGGTAACTGCCAACACGAAGTTATCGCGACCGCTACCGCCAATGAGAGTATCGAATTCATCTCTGCCGTCACTTTGAAACTGTCGGCTGCCGTTAGCGTCTAAAACATATTGAACTCCAAATATGTTCACATTTTCTACCCCGAAACCCTGGACGATATCATTACCGGAAGTTCCGAAAAAATTCACATCGGCAAAGCGAAGAGCGGGCTCAAATTGCCCGAATTTTCGGTAGTGTTCTGCGCCTGTTTTGAACACTCCCGCCTTGACTGCTGTTGCTACACCGGGGCGTTCCCGCAAGTATTCTGATTCAAAAAATGTGCTCGCATACAGACCTTCTTTGGCTCCGAATTTGATGAAGTGTTCTAAACCAGATTTAAAAGTTCCGTTTTGTACAAACGGCACAAGTACGGGGTATCGTTTTAAATAAAATGCTTCGTCGTAGTCAGGCGATACTCGCGTGCGGCCTTGTTCGTAACCAAACTGGATAAAGTGGTCTAAACCAGAAGCAAAAGGCGCGTTTGGATTGCTTGAGTTGCGGATTGAGGGAACAAGATCTTGATTTTGAGCTAGATAGGTTTGTTCGTCAAAGTAACGCGATACTGCGGTGAGGCCGCCAGCTTGACCATATTTTTCAAAGTGTTCTCTGCCGGATTTAATAATTCCTGCATCAATAGCTGGTTTCACCCACGGATATTGTGAAAGGTAGTATTGTTCGTCAAAAATGTCGTAGTTTGCCATGATTTTTGCCAAATAATCTGAAAACCGCAGGTTTTTCAACTCCTACGTAGTAGCGAAAGTCCGATCGATAAATTTGATGACTAACCAATCAAGAATGTTCCGTCACCGTTAGATTTTTTAAAAGTCAAGTTCAAACTTGCTCCTCCTTCAACTACGCCGATTACATCTCCCCCACGCTGGATAGACAAATTATTGCCAATGGGAATCAGATCGTAAATACCCAAAGAAGCGCTGTCAACGCCTTGCAGTTGGATAAAATCGTTGCCGGTGTCGAATCTCTCAATAGTAGCTTGACCGTTACCCGAATACAGTGTGAAGGAAGTAGTGCCGGTGGGAGATCCGGCAAAAGGAACAGAATATCCCAGTACAAAAGTATCTGAACTCAGTCCGCCAGTCAGGACATCGAATTCATTGATACCGTAGCTTTCATAATAGCGATTGCCGTTCCGGATACCTACTTCTACTCCTATCAGTTCGGCCTTACCCGGACCTCCCGAGATCGTATCATTCCCCGAGGTGCCGACAAAAGTTCCTAAACGTGTCGGATTGCTTTTCCAGTAATTAAAGTAGTGTTCCCGACCTGTTTTCAAGAATCCAGAGTTGATGAATGGCACGAGGTCGGGGTTTTTAATTAAGTATTCAGTTTCAAGAAATGAAGTTCCGAATCGACCTTCTTTTGCACCAAATTTAATAAAATGCTCATAGCCATTTTTAAACGTTCCATTCTGAATAAACGGTTGCAAATCTCGGTTATTGGCCCTGTAAAATGCTTCGTCATAATCAACCGATACTCCCGTGCGTCCATCTTCATAACCGTATTGGATAAAATGGTCTAAACCTGAAGCAAACCGTCCATTTGGATTGCTTTCCCCGCGAACAAATGGTCTAACATCTTGATTCTGAGCGAGATAGGTATCTTCGTCAAAATACCGCGATACTTTTATTAGGCCGGCTGCTTGACCGAATTTTTCAAAGTGTTCTCTGCCAGATTTGATAATTCCCGCATCAATAGCTGGTTTGATCCAAGGATATTGCGATAGGTAGTATTTTTCGTCAAAAATGTCGTAATTCATCGTTGCTCCTTTAATGATTTAAAGTGCGTTAGCGAAGCCCTCGCAGATGATCGTACTTTTTAATAGCACATTAGCCCACAACAAATAAATAAGTCATCAATCATCAGTCTTAACTAATGACCAATGACTAATGACCAATGACCAATGACCAATGACTAACCGATCGCAAAAGTACCGTTACCATTAGATTGTTGGAATCCCAAATTCAAACCTGCTCCTCCTTCAATCACGCCCAGCACATCTCCAAAACGCTGGATTGACAAATTGCCGCCAACAGGAGTCAGGCTGTAACCGTCGTTTAAAGAATTTCCTTGCAGTTGAATCAAATCGTCTACTGCGTTGAAGTTCCTAATAGTAGCTTGACCGTTACCCAAATACAGCGGTACCGCGGAGGGATTCCCGGCTGATGCAGGAACTCCGAGGACGAATGTATCAACTCCCGGGCTGCCAATTAGGACATCGAATTCATTAGTTCCAAAGCTTTCATACTGGCGATTACCGTTGGGAGCGATACCTACTTCTACTCCCACAAGTTCGGTATTCCCCACGCCAATCCCAGTGAGAACATCGTTGCTGCGGCTGCCTACAAAAGTTGCATCGCGGCTTGGCTCGTTTTTCCCGAAATTAAAGTAGTGTTCCCGACCAGTTTTCAAGTTTCCAGAGTTGACAAACGGTACAATGTCGGGATTTTTCTTTAAGTATTCCGGTTCAAAAAATGAAGTCCCAAACCGACCTTCTTTGGCACCGAATTGAATGAAATGCTGGTATCCTGATTTGAAAGGTGCATTAGCCCCGATAAACGATCGCAATTCTGGGTTACTTGCTAAATAAAAATCTTCGTTGTATTCAGGCGATACTTTAGCGCGGCGCTGTCCTTCATCGTAACCGAACTGAATAAAGTGATCGAGTCCTGTTGCAAAAGGTGCGTTTGGGTTGACAGTTTTGACAAAGGGTGCGAGATCTGGGTTGCCTGCAAGGTAAGTAGCTTCGTCAAAATAACGCGATACTTTAGTTAAACCACCCGCTCTACCAAATTTTTCAAAGTGTTCTCTGCCGGATGCGATTACTCCGGCATCAATCGCCGGTTTGATCCAAGGATATTGTGAAAGGTAGTATTTTTCGTCGAAAATTGCGTAGTTAGCCATATTGTCCCCCTAGGGTTTTGATGAGCTTGACAATCAACAGCAATTAATTTCACCTGAGTTCGATCGCCGATCGCGAACTTATACAATACAGAGTTTCTGCAACCGTTTTAAGTTCCCGGCAAAATATGAAGTTTTCTAATAGCGCACTCATCCGAAAGAACGGTGATAAATTCGGAACTTATGACTTTATGGGATTAATTAATTGCTCGATCGCCTGTTGGATTACTTCTACAAACTTCGGAACTTTTCTCAGGAGCGTTTTTCTCAAAGATTTGTTGATTTTTTGTTTCTTAATTCCCATTTTAGCCAGAAAACATATTAAGAGACTAATGTCAAGTAAATATTTGTAAAGATAATTTGGAGCAGTTGCTCAACGAATTTGTAAAATAATGTAACTAAAAATTGCAATAAATTTGTCGAATTGTGTCATATGTAGGCTCAAATCAGCTAATGGCAAGCGTTTTCTGGTAAAAATGCTTAGGGGACAAAAAAATTCCCGATTGCCGAAAACAGCATCTTATAAGGAGCCTAACCGGATGTTCACTCACGTCAAGCCCACCATTCGCCACGTCGTGCCGGAAAACTTGCAGGGGCGATCGCTCATGAAGGTGGTCTATGTCGTACTGGAACCGCAGTATCAAAGCGCCCTCTCGGCAGCGGTTCGAGCGATAAATAACAAAAATCCGAATCTGGCAATAGAAATCAGCGGCTATCTGATCGAAGAACTTCGCAGCCCGGAAAATTACGAGGCCTTTAAGCGGGATGTAGCTGATGCCAATGTATTTATTGCTTCTCTAATTTTTATCGAAGATTTGGCCGAAAAAGTGGTAGCGGCTGTGGAACCGCTGCGCGACAGCTTAGATGTCGCTGTCGTCTTCCCGTCGATGCCCGGGGTGATGCGACTCAATAAAATGGGCAGTTTCTCGATGGCGCAGTTGGGACAAAGCAAAAGCGCGATCGGCGAATTCATGAAAAAACGGAAGGAAAAGTCCGGGAGTTCCTTCCAAGACGGAATGCTGAAACTGCTGCAAACTTTGCCGAAAGTCCTGAAATATTTGCCGATCGACAAAGCTCAAGATGCCCGCAACTTCATGCTAAGTTTCCAGTATTGGCTGGGCGGTTCCCAAGAAAACTTGGAAAACTTCTTGCTGATGCTGTCACATAAATATGTATTCAAAGGCCAGGAACAGTTAAGTTTTCAAGAGCCAGTTGTTTACCCGGATATGGGGATTTGGCATCCTTTAGCACCAGGAATGTTTGAGGATGTCAAAGGATATCTCGCCTGGTATAATGCCCGCAAAGATATTTCCGCAGACCTCAAAGATCCCCTCGCACTTTGCATCGGTTTAGTGTTGCAGCGCACTCACTTAGTTACTGGAGATGACGCGCACTACGTAGCAATTGTGCAGGAATTGGAGGCAATGGGGGCGCGGGTGTTACCGATTTTTGCAGGCGGTTTGGACTTCTCGAAACCGGTTGAAAGCTTTTTCTTGGAAGTTGGGCCCAAAGGTGTGGCACCGCTGCCGATCGTAGATGCGGTAGTTTCTCTAACTGGTTTTGCGTTGGTGGGCGGCCCGGCGAAACAGGATCACCCAAAGGCGATCGAGACTTTGAAAAAGCTCAACTGCCCTTATATGGTGGCTTTGCCGCTGGTTTTCCAAACGACGGAAGAGTGGGAAAATAGCGATTTGGGCTTGCACCCGATTCAAGTTGCTTTGCAAGTTGCGATTCCTGAGTTGGATGGTGCGATCGAACCGATTATTTTGTCGGGTAGAGATGGCGCAACTGGAAAGGCGATCGCGCTGCAAGATAGAATCGAGGCGATCGCCCAGCGTTCCATGAAGTGGGCAATGCTGCGCCGCAAACCAAAATTAGACAAGAAAGTTGCAATCACAGTCTTCAGTTTTCCACCGGACAAAGGCAACGTCGGCACAGCCGCTTACCTCGACGTTTTCGGCTCAATTTACGAAGTATTGAAAGCCCTAAAAGGCAACGGTTACGACTTGCCAGAACTGCCGGATTCCGCCGAAAAGCTGATGCAAGAAGTCATCCACGACGCAACAGCGCAATATCAAAGTCCGGAATTGAATATTGCTTACCGGATGTCGGTAGCTGAATACGAAGAATTCACTCCTTATTCGGAACGTTTGCAAGAAAACTGGGGCCCGCCTCCGGGACATTTGAACAGCGACGGACAAAACTTGCTGATTTTCGGCAAACATTTCGGCAACGTATTTATTGGAGTGCAACCTACCTTTGGATACGAAGGCGATCCGATGCGGTTGTTATTCTCTCGTTCTGCAAGTCCGCACCACGGTTTTGCTGCTTACTACACTTATTTAGAGCGCATTTGGGGTGCGGATGCGGTGCTGCACTTTGGCACTCACGGTTCCCTAGAATTCATGCCTGGTAAGCAGATGGGAATGTCTATCGATTGTTATCCCGACAGTTTGATCGGCAAAATTCCTAACCTTTATTATTACGCCGCCAACAATCCCAGCGAAGCAACAATTGCTAAGCGTCGCAGTTATGCTGAAACCATCAGCTATCTGACTCCTCCGGCTGAAAATGCTGGTTTGTATAAAGGTTTGCAGGAACTCAGCGAGTTGATTGCTTCCTATCAAACTTTGAAGGATACGGGCCGGGGTGTGCCGATCGTAGATGCGATCGTCGAAAAATGCCGTTTGGTCAATTTAGACAAGGATATCGCCCTACCTCCGGAACAGGAAAGAGGGGTTGCTGCGGGCATGACTGCGGAGGAAAGAGACAATTTAGTTGGCTTGGTTTACCGCAAGTTGATGGAGATTGAATCGCGGTTGTTACCTTGCGGTTTGCACGTGATCGGGAAGCCGCCGACTGCGGAAGAGGCGATCGCAACTTTGGTAAATATTGCCAATTTAGACCGCGAAGAAGACAACCTGATCAGCTTACCGCGAATTATCGCTAACAGTCTGGGACGCGATATCGAGGAAATTTACACCAATAGCGATCGAGGCATTTTAACTGATGTCGAATTGCTGCAAAATATCACCTTAGCCTGTCGGGAAGCCGTGGGCGCTTTGGTGAAGGAACAAACCGATGCGGAGGGCAGAGTTTCCCTAGTTTCCAAGTTAAATTTCTTCAACATGGGCAAGAAAACACCTTGGATTGATTCCTTGCACGCCGCCGGTTACAAAAAAGTCGATCCAGAACCGATTAAACCGCTGTTTGAGTATCTCGAATTCTGCTTGCAGCAAGTTTGTGCCGACAACGAATTAGGCGCTTTGTTGCGGGCGTTAGAAGGCGAGTTTATTGTCCCTGGCCCGGGCGGCGATCCGATTCGCAACCCGGATGTTTTGCCGACTGGCAAGAATATGCACGCTTTGGATCCGCAGTCAATCCCGACGACGGGTGCGGTGAAGTCTGCTAAGGTTGTAGTCGATCGGCTATTAGAAAGACAGCGCCTGGATAACGGCGGCAACTATCCCGAAACCATCGCCGTTGTGCTGTGGGGAACCGACAACATCAAGACTTACGGCGAATCCCTCGCCCAAGTAATGTGGATGGTGGGAGTCAAGCCAGTTCCCGATGCCTTGGGCCGCGTCAACAAACTGGAATTGCTGTCCTTAGAAGAATTGGGACGGCCTCGAATCGACGTAGTAATTAACTGTTCCGGCGTCTTCCGCGACTTGTTCATCAACCAAATGAACCTGTTAGATAAAGCGGTGAAAATGGCAGCAGAAGCCGACGAACCCTTAGAGATGAACTTCGTCCGCAAACACGCCTTGAAGCAAGCCGAAGAAATGGGAATCAACCTGCGCCAAGCAGCCACCCGCGTCTTTTCCAACGCTTCAGGTTCCTATTCATCTAACGTCAACTTGGCGGTAGAAAACAGCACATGGGAAAGCGAAGCCGAGTTGCAGGAAATGTACCTAACCCGCAAATCCTTCGCCTTTTCTTCCGACAATCCCGGAACAATGGAACAAGACAGGCAGATTTTTGAATCATCGTTAAAAACTGCTGAAGTCACCTTCCAGAACTTGGATTCTGCGGAGATTTCGCTAACCGACGTGTCGCACTATTTCGACTCCGATCCGACCAAATTAATCGGCAGTTTGCGCGCAGATGGCAAGAAACCAACATCCTTTGTTGCTGATACAACAACAGCGAACGCGCAGGTACGGACGCTATCAGAAACCGTGCGTTTAGATTCGCGGACAAAGCTGCTGAATCCGAAGTGGTACGAGGGGATGTTATCGCACGGATATGAAGGCGTGCGGGAGATTTCTAAGCGTCTGGTGAACACGACTGGATGGAGTGCGACTGCGGGCGCGGTGGATAATTGGGTGTATGAGGATGTGAACGGTACGTTTATCCAAGATGAGGAGATGCAGAAGCGTTTGCTGAATTTGAATCCTCACTCTTTCCGCAAGATTGTCAGCACTTTGCTTGAGGTGAATGGTCGGGGTTATTGGGAGACTTCGGAGAGTAATTTGGACAGGTTGCGTGAGTTGTATCAGGAGGTGGAAGACCGGATTGAGGGGGTAGAGTAAGGTTCCTGAATTAGTGCAGGCGTAAGTTGTGCGCTATGACCAAAGAAACCGGGTTTTTTACCGAGTCTGCGGGTTAGTACCAAGTATTTTCGTAAAAAACCCGGTTTCTGAACCTCGATGCGTAAGTTCAATTATAATAGTGTAGGGGTAATTGATACCCTTGCACTATTTTATGAGAGTATTAACGCCCAGACAATAATGAAAATAATTAATGACTCAAATAAACAAACTTCTAGCTAAGCTGATGCTTGGTGCATCCGATGCTAATTTTTCCTTTAGCGATTTATGTCAAATACTCCAGATATTAGGATTTGAGGTAAGAATTAAGGGAAGTCACCATATTTTTACGAAGGAGGGAGTCGCAGAAATTCTCAACCTCCAACCGCAGAAAGCAGATCAATCAAAAGCTAAAGCTTATCAAGTAAAGCAAGTTCGTGCAGTAATTCTGAAATATAAATTGGTTAACCAAGATGATCATGAAGTATGAAGTAATCATTTATTGGAGTGACGAAGACCAGGCATTTATTGCCGAAGTACCTGAATTACCAGGATGTGCTGCTGATGGGGAAACTTATCAGGAAGCCGTGCAAAATGTAGAGATTATTATGCAGCAGTGGATTGAGACTGCTCAGGAAATAGGGAGATCTGTCCCTCAACCTAAAGGTAGATTACGGATTAAAGATATGAGTTTAGTGGAACTTTTGAATCCCAAAGAGAATGAACATATTCTTGATCTGGGCTGTGGAGATGGGAAAAGAACGACAAAGATTGCTATAAAGGAAAAGGCAGCTAGAGTAGTTGGTATTGATCATAGTGAGTCCTTTTCTGATGAATGGGATAAGGCAAGGAGGGCTTATGGAGATTTAGAATTTCATGGAGATTTAGAATTTCATGTAATGGACGCAGCTAGTTTAAATTTTAATGAAGAATTCGATGCTGTATTCTCAAATCATGTAATTCATCATATAAAAACACCCAAAGAAGTGATATCTTCTGTTTGGAATGCACTTAAACCTGGCGGACGGTTTGTTGCAGAATTTTATGGACACGGTACTGCTGAAGAAATTATATTAGCTCTTCAACAAGTTATGAGTTCTGAAAATTATTCTTTTGATATTAATGAGGATTTTCCTTGGTACTTACCGACTCAAGAAGAATATTGCAATTTGCTGACAAGTCAAAGATTTACAGTAATTGTTAATAAGATTTTTCCAAAAAAGTTAGACTTAGAGTACGGAGTAGATATCCGTAGCTGGCTTGAACAGATACCATTCAATACTGAAATGTTTAATCATATAAATAAGGAAGCAATTTTTAAAAATGTTCAAAAGAAAGTTAGTGATCAACTCTTTAGAAATGACAAGTGGTTTGTGAACTACCAACATATCAGAATAGTTGCTAGAAAATCTTCTCAGTTATCCAATAACAACTAATTTTACTTCTTCTTCCATCCACTAATAGTCACCCACGTCCGATAAGCAGCGTTAATATCTCCCCTTTTCATGGCTTCTTTTGCATTCCACGCTGCTTTATATCCCCGATCTAGTTCTCTTTTGATGGACTTAGCTTCTCTGGGATCTACTGGATTATTTCTTAAGGCTTGCATAGCTCTTTCAAAGTTTAGCAATGCAGTGTCATAGTCTCCACGACGACCAGCATTAACTGCAATTTGCAGGTAGTTCCATATATACCTCATTCCCTTGACTCTCGCCCAAGCACTCCCTGCAAAAATATAAGGAGGGACACAAATATCATCTCTGATGTGTCCAGCTAATCCAGCTAACTCTGAGTAACAAGAGTCTCCTTCACTAGCAATTGCTGTAGTAGCCAAACCTAGTAATAAAGAAGCTAATAAAATAGGTGTAGTAAAGATTGTTTTCATTGAGTAATTACTTGGGAAATTGTTGTACTTTCACAACACTAAATGGGCGTGAGATAGAACCATAATTTGAAGTAGGCGGGCTATTTGGATTTTCAAATTGTATTGACTCTAAACGAATAAATCTTTGTTGCAAATTTAAAATTTCATAAATTTTTTCTGCTCTTTGATCATGATTACATTCAAAAACAATCTCATTGGTTGAAATAAAGCCTTTATACTGGCCACCAAATTGTGATTTCTGACAAGGGGACAAGGATAACGGTTTAAAGTTGTTTTTAGAATCAATAATCCTATAGCTGGTATAGGAAGAAAAGCCATTAGAAACTTGTGATTCTTCAATCAAATATCTTGATTCAGTAGAGAAAGAGACTGGAGTGAGCAAAACAAGGTGTTCTGGGACTATTGGCAAATCTTTAATGATTTGACCAGAATCCTTCTGAATAATCATTCTTGCAGATACAGTTTTGCCTTTAAATGGCATACAGTATCTAGTTCTTGCAGGACCTCTTAAGCGACTGTCTGGCTGCCCTAACCTTCTGAGAACTACGTCATAATAAACAGAAGTTTTGCCGTCTGGTGAAATTAGACTCTGTGAGCGATATTTAATCTCCGTAGAACCTTGGCAGTTTTCCCCTTTTAAAATTCTCAAGACTAAATCGAAGGTATTTTCCTGAGCTAAAGTATTACCAATAATGCCCAAGCTCCATGTGCTGATGATTGCACCAACAATAGCTACTGATTTGAGGTATTTTCTCACAAAGGCTCTTTAAATTTTAGTTTCAGCAATTCCATTATATCTTATAGCGTTCTTAGAGAGATGACCTCACACTAGGTAAATTAAGATATCTCTCGCAGTTGACAATTATATCATTTTTTGATATCATACCTCAACACAAAATCCAACTTCACACAATTATTTACATAAAAATATATTTTTACAACCATGATGACTTACAAGGGTTACAGTGCTAACATTGAAGTAGATTCAGAAGCGGAAATTCTTTTCGGGCGAGTGCTTGATATTAATGACGTAGTGACTTTTAAAGCACAAACTATTGAAGAAGCTAGCGAAGAATTCCAAAAATCGATCGATGATTATCTAGAGTTTTGCCAAGTATTGGGACAGGAACCTGATCGACTATCTAATTAAATTAGATCCATTAACGAGGTAAATTATGCCACTAACTGCAACCGAATATAAATATGTAGAATTAGACGAGAAGAATACGCCTATAATTACAGGGACTACGATGAAAGTAGTTGAATTAATGACTTCGGTAAAAGCTTACAGCTTGAGTCCTGAAGAATTACTGGAAAGCTATCCTCACCTAACTTTGAGTAAAATTTACTCTGCTTTAGCTTACTACTGGGATCATAAACAAGAGCTTGATGCAGATATGCAGCGCCGATTCGAGTATGCGGAAAAGTTGCGATTAGAAGCTGGTGAATCTCCTTTGGCGAAAAAACTCCGCGCCCAAGGACTAATTAAATGAGTATAGCTTTGTACATGGATGAGAATGTGCCTCTACCGATTGCAAAGGGATTGAGACAAAGAGATGTAGATGTTTTGAGAGCTCAAGAAGATAACCATCAAAACACGCCAGACCATATTATACTCGATCGCGCAATGGATATTCAGCGTGTTGTTTTTACACAAGACGACGATTTTTTAGCCATAGCTAACAGTCGCCAGCAAGAAGCAGTAAATTTTGCTGGCGTTATCTATGCCCATCAACAGAATCTAACTTTTGGAGATTGCATTCGTGACTTAGAAATTGTTGCTAAGGTGAGCGAACCTGAAGATTTAGTTAACCGCGTTCAGTACCTACCTTTATAACCAAATTATTATTGAAATAGGGGTAAAATCTATCTTACCCCTAACATAAAATTACTTCACCCTCGTCACATTTTTTTTCGGTTTTAGATCGTTATTTTGTTCGCGCCAAGCATCAATTATTTCTACAGTACACCCTGCAATCATTGACACGAATGTGCCGACTATTACACTGTGTTGATAGTAAATAGCCACGCCGCCTGCAAAGCAAATAATTGCCATCTTGACCAGTAAAACTTGGGTAGCAAAAAACTGACGGCGTTGAGAGTTCGGAACTCTGACACCATGAGAACTTTTAAGCTGTCGCATATGTTAGAATTGGTGTGTGTTTTATTCAATGCAGGCACCCGGTTAGTTAGCGGTGCCTTTTTTCTGAGATTTCCACCCTTGCTTGTTAGCTGTAGCGTCTATCCCAAGAAAACCTATTTTGCTCTGGTCCTCAATCTTGAAACGAACTTACCAGCTTTCAACCAGAGGTAAGGGCGAATTAAATCTAAACCCTCTAATAAGATTAAGATTTGGAAATATACTTTTCCGATTGGATTTCCTTTCTTGATTGCTTCCTTGATTGAATCATTATGCCCCTCGTGCCAATCACCCAGTAGCTCTTCATGATCTTCTTTCGGGACGATATCCTTCAGGAATGCAATGAACCGGGTATACCACGTAGGGATGCCTGCTGCGGTATGGATATCTGGCTCGATTGACTGATAATCCTTCTTTGGCAAATCACCCAGCCAATTTTCCTGCAAATCACCCAGCCACTCTTCCTGAAATTGTATTGGAAGGATATTTTCAAGAAAAGCAATGAACCGAGCTTTCGTATCTTCTTCTGGTGTGGCTGACCGTGCTCTGTAAACTTGCGTTGCAAATAGCAAAAGCAGTAAGAAGCAGTAACTAAACAACAAATGGATGCCAAATGGAACTTTTAGCAAAGTAAGGTCACTCAACAAAATGAAGATACCAGGAACCAAACTGGCAAGGCTTGCATTTATAATTATTGCCTGACCAGTTTTGGCACCCTTTTCAGGATCAATACTCCACTGAAAACCGCCATAAAGCACAAAAAAAAGTGCCAGTAAAAGTAGGAAACTGGCAGGACAAAACAGAACAATGCCAAATATGGTTTTTGCTAGGGTAGGGTTAGAAAAAAGGCAGACAATACCCAGCACATCACCAATAATGAAGCAAATTAGTGAGATACCTATGCTGGCGATTATACGTTTGTCTTGGCTTAACAACGTTTTCTCGTTCATCTTATACCCCTCCCCAAGCTGGTTCCCACCCAGCCACATCGTTGAGAAATTGCTTTTTATCTGCCAGAACTTTCATACCTAACCCTGTAATCCTGTAGTACCTCCGTCGCGCACCACCTCTTTCTTCCGGCGTCTCATCACCCCAGCGTGCGTCTAAATAGCCTTTCTCCTCTAGCTTGTGGAGGGTTGGGTACAGGGAACCAAAGCCGAGTTTAATTTTCCCGCCACTCGCCTCCTTCACCGCCTCAATAATCTCCAAGCCGTAACGTTCACGGTGAAAGACTGATGTGAGTACAGCTTCTTCTTTTGGCGACAAATCAAAAATGCTATCTTGATTCTTTTTCATACTCTCCTGTCATTTGATGTTCATCTCATGCCTAATGGTATATCAAACTATTTGATAGTGTCAAGGGATTTTGAGATCGAGTTGCTGAAGCTAGCGATCGCTTGCCAGATCGCTTATGCCACCGACGTTTCAGGATTGGATGCAGATGAGTAGGAAGCGATCGCCCTTTATGCTATCCTCTAAGTAAATACGTCTTGTATATACAATTTTCTGGCGTTTGAATATGACTATCTCGCCCAAACGACTTGAAGAATTAGAAAATATTCCAGAATCTGCGATCGATACCTCCGATCTTCCTGAGTTAGATGCGAGTTTCTGGGAAACAGCTAAACTGGTAAAACCGCTAACGAAACAAGCTATTTCTTTAAGAGTCGATCGCGATGTATTAGATTGGTTTAAAAGTCAAGGAAAAGGTTATCAATCTCTGATGAATGCTGTGCTGCGCTCTTATGTGGAACATCACGCAAAAAGCAGTCAATAAATGTGCGATCGCATAACTCAAGCAAGCCCGAATATCATCTATTTCCAAATCGGGATAATAGTCTCGGATAATCTCTCCAAAAGAAAGCCCTTCATTTAGTAATTCGAGAACGCTCTGTACAGTAATGCGCGTACCCACTATGCAAGGCTTACCGAAGTGAATTTGAGGGTTGACGGAGATTCTGTCCATTTTGACCACGCAGCTCTATGTATCTTCTATTTTAAGTCATCAGGTAGGCGATCGCAACTTGTCTTTTTTCATCAGTCAGCCACTCGCCCTTTTCTTCCCAAAGTGCGATCGCCCTTTTCTTCCCCAAAGTGCGATATTATTCATCCCTACCTGGAAGCGGACGATCTTGACGCAATTCTCGCTGCCATTCCACCGGATCGCTAATATCCGCAAAGACATTGGGAGCATCGCGATTGTGCAAACATATCCCCAAGGGCGAAGCATTCGCGCCTGTATCCTATCGATTATAAAATAGATTTTCAGCGCGAATGCTTCGCCCCTACAAAAACGGGATGCTCTCATACCATTGATTGTGCAGGAGTGGATCGATACTGCTCAGCAATTAGGGCGAATTGTTCCTCAACCCAAAGAGTGATATAATTTTAATCCGCTGGTGAGGCTGCTGCACCATCTTTAAAGTTAAACTCGTTTTCAACTGATGTAAAAAATTGCGAAATCTGCTCAGTCGATGTGATGTGATAAACACTTTTGGTACTTCGCGCCCGATCGATATATTCGCGATACTTTGGCCTCAAATATTTGTCACACAACCAAAGCGTGCGGTAACTGGTAATCGAACTCTTTAATATTGGGGTGTTTTCCGGCCAGCCTGCGGGCGGTTTAAAGTAACCCGACATCAGTCGTTTAGTCACCCACCAGAAATGCACGTATAGCGGTAGATCGATAAAAACCAAGGTATCCGCCTCATCAAGTCGCAGCCAGAGGGTTTCCATGCAACCAAACCCGTCAATAACCCATCTGTCAGTCTGCAAAATTTCTTGATGGGCGCGCTTAAAATCTTCCTTTGGAACCTCAGCGCCGCCCGATCGATATTGAATCTTGTCTAAGATGTGAAGCGGCAATCCAGTGATGTCCGACAATCTCTTGCTGAGAGTGGATTTACCGCCTCCCGTGTTGCCAAATACTGCTACTTTTTGCATAGCTGCTCCTTCGCCAGAATTGAAGTTTAAGTTTAGCCGATCGACTTTGCAAACAGTATTTAGGGCGATCGACTTGGAGAGCCCGCTGCATTCTACAATAATTGAAAATTGAAAATGCTATAATTCCCCGAGCTCCGGCTGCTAGCGGCGAGGTGCGTACACAATCACTAACACACCCAGCAATGCAATCCACCCTCCCAGTAAATCGTATTTATCGGGAGCAACGCGATCGACAATCGGGCCCCACAGAATCGACAGCACAATAAAAACGCCCCCGTAAGCCGCATACGCCCGTCCGAAAGTAGCAGGTTGCAGCGTGGAACTCCGTAAACCCCCAAGATAACCATCCCAATTACTGCTAACCAAGGGCTTTTGCCTTCGCGCAACCACAGCCAAAACAAGTAGCCACCGCCAATCTCGCACACTCCAGCCAATACAAAAAGCAACAAAGATTGTATCATATTATGTCCGATCGAATGTCTTGCTGCTAACATTAAATCACTGATTTTTCCGTGGATTACTGCGATGGCTAAGTCTAAAACTGACATTGGCAAATTAAAACCTCGATATGCCTTCATGCTGAACCCGTATAGCGATATCCGGTTGAGCAAATGTCCGAAGTGTGAAAAACTGACACATCTGCGGAAATTTGCTTTGTTTATCTGGATTGAGGGCCTGGGCCCACTCATACAGGGAAAAACCTGTCGCTACTGCTCGAAATGCGAGTTAATTATGGCGCATCAAGATGAATTGGAGGCAGAATTGATAGTAGGCTTGCAGAAAATCGCACCGCAGGCGATCGGCAATGATTATTTTGTTGTCGGAACCTTCGATAAAAAGGTGTGGCAGGGCGGACTCAAAAATGAAGAAAATTCTGCGGGGGCGGAAATATTCAACTATTTAGCTGATTTCAAAGAAATGCTGGATTTGGAGGTTGAACCGGGAGGTTGGTATCGAGAGTAGGTATTCGATTTGGGGAGTTGCTGGTGCGATCGTAGGGAATCGTCTCTTATAATTAAAGACTTAGCATTTTATTTTTGAGCAGGTACGTTGTTGCGCTTCAGCGCTCTTTTTGGGATATTGGAAAGAGCGCTAAAGCGCAACAACGTACCTGGACTTAATAGTTGTAGCAGCGAGAGTTATTACTGGCGACGCACATTATATTTAGAAAATCGGCGTTGCTGAATCAGGGTATGAGAGAAGAAAAAATATGAGATTGGGGTCGAAAATGATTTCTCTTATTTTGATTGGGAATTGGAACATCTCCAAATTTCAGATAATGAATTAGTAATTTAATTGAA
>NZ_JAHRFA010000118.1:0-16982 GCF_020883045.1 Microcoleus sp. CAWBG58
GTCTTGCTGTTGAGTCAGGAATACCCTTAATCTAGCGCCCATATATTGACTTACCTCAGCAGATATATTCTCTTTGTTTACTTATCTTAACATAGTTCGGTTTTTTTGCGCCGACCTACTTAGTTGGTCTATGGGATATTCTAGTATTTCTTCTCGATCTATTTTAATCGTGGCTTTCTTACTGCCTTTTTTGTGCTGTTTGGGCGTTTTTCGTTCTTTTTCTGAAGAGTGCTGACTTTTGAATCCTTTCGACTTGGCTTTGATGTCTGGCTTTCCTTGTTCTCCTTTCAATCGGTTGTTTTCATCTTTTAACTGTTGATTCTCTGATTCTAAGTCTTTGACTTTTAATTGTAATTGCTCTATTAGGTTCAGTAAGAGCTCTACTGTCTGACGCATGGATTCGTCTGCAATACCTGAGGGGTCGATGGGAGAGCAGCAGTATGTTGTAGGGTGACTTGTCTTGTGAAATAATCTTTGGCGTCATGTGTCCTATTTTATCACACTTTTTTTACTCTGCTTACTTTTTTTCTCTGCTACCCCGAATTATTGAGCGGATACGTTCCATCTTTAACAAAAAGAGGACGTTTCAGCAGCATCGCATCTCTAGCAAAGGCTTCCACCCATTTTTCACTCGTCCACTCTTTCTTGTCGTCGCCCAAGGCGCGGTAAGATTGACCGGAAGTATTTCGCATTGGTTGAAAACCTAAAGAATCTACCCAGTTGTGAATAGTTTCACGAGTGGGTGGCTGTTCTTTTGTATTAATAAACTCGTAAGTTACAGCGTTATCTTTGAGCCATTGGAAAGCTTTTTTGCAGGTTCCGCAGTTGGGAATTCCGTAAATTTGAATCGACATATAGGGACAAGGGACAGTGGACAGTGGACAGTTGACAGTTGACAGTGGACAGTTGTAGGGGCGGTGTCCCCCTGCGGGGTCTCTCTTAGTTGATAGTTGACGGTTGACAGTAGGAAGAAAGAAATAAAAAAAAGGAAAAAGAAATAAAAGTAGTATTTTTAGGAATTAAGAAGATTTTAAACGTTTTAGAGGATGTTTGACAAGGGGGGTATGAGGTAAAAAAACTTTCAGGGTATAAGCTGAAGATACTTAGGAATGAAAAATTAATAACTTGACTACTTACGATCGCAAATTAAATAATTTACACCTATTTTGTGGGATGGGCGGGACGCCCATCCCACAATAATCATCAAATGGTAAGTTATTTAATTCTCATTCCTTAGTCACAGCACCCTGAAAGAGATATGAGTAAAGCATACTCTAGTAACTTGACCCAATGGCAATGGGAATTAATCGAATCACCAATTCCAGCAGCTCTCATTAGATGGTCAGTTCCCGTGACTCGCAATCCGCTTGCCATCCCCATCATACACCTGCATCGGAATTTTAGCATTTTCCGCGATCGCCTCCAAGGCTTTTTGCAAAGTAGCAACGTGCTTTTCCACGGCTTGGCGACTCTTCACAGAATTATTGTTATTCGCCTGAATGAAGGTTTGTTGCAACTTCTCGACGTAATCAGGATTCATCTGCACCGCAATCAAACCATTGCTAACCGTATAATCGCAAATTTTCGGATTGCCTTTGCAAGTTCTATCTAAATCCGTGCGCGCTTTTTGCAAATTTCTTTCTTCCCGCAACTTAACTTCCGCTTGCTGCAAGGATGTTGTATATAATTCAATCAGCGGTTTGGCTTTTTGGGAATAGGCAGTAGCCGCCGGAACTTGCTCCGCGTAACTCAAAGCTCTTCGCCAGTTTTCCGATGCTTTAAACCAGCCGTTTTTGCCCTCAAAAATTCGAGCTTCCGCTGCTAAAGTCACAGCTTGCGTGTAGGCATTTTCCGAAATTCCTTCGACATTTCGGCGCTCGCGAGCTTGTGAAAGCTTGGTTTCGTATTTCGGAACTAGCAATCTACCTAGTTGATAAGATTGCGTGTTGCCAGGAATTTCTGAGATAATTCCTAGGGCTTTTTCCCAACCTGCTTCTACTTGTCCCCATGTCTGCGATGTCTGAGCTACTGCTTCGCGAGCTTCTGCTATTTGGGCTGCACTTTTGGCTGCGAGTAACAATTTTTCGGCTTTTTTTTCTGTGCCTAATTGCCGATTTCCTGTGGCTAAATTCTTTCGGTATTCCTTCGCTTTTCTTTGAGCGTAGGGATAAACTGGGCTGCTTGTGGGGATTTCTCCGAGTTGGGCGATCGCACTTTGCCACAATGTTTCGGCTTGCTGCAAGCTTTGTTCGGAAACAGGCGGATTTTGGGTTTTTCCGGCTGCGGATTGTGCGAGGCGCGCTGCATCGATCGCAGATGTGATATTTTGACTTTGCTCCTGATATCTTTCGATCGCAGTTTGAGCCTCACCGCGATGAATTGACCACGCTGGAATTGGTTCCAAAAGTGCGATCGCCTGTTTTAACTGTTCCTGCGCCTCTTCCGGGCTGCTAGCAACCTTGGAAGTTTTCAGAGTCTTCGCCGAATTGTCGCTCAACTGTTTGGCATTGGCTAATGCAGTACATTCTCCGATGACGCAGGGCCGACTCAGCAGGTAATAACCGCCCGCCAAAATCACCGCCACCAGACTTACCATTCCGGCCGCCACCAACATCGTAAACGGTGAAGTCTTCGGCGTTTCGGTGACTGTTACCGCTTCCATATCCAGTGCATCGAAGGGATTTTCTGCGATGTCTGGCCCGATTGCAGCTACCTTAAAGGCGATCGCATCGGAATCGCTGGAACTCTCCGAAAAATCAGGAAAATATTCATCACTACCCGCATTTTTAACATCCGTTTCTAACGGCATCTCCTCCGCTACATCCGCCGTCTCAGCAGCATTTTCTGCTAAAACTATCCCAGTTTCTACTGCGGGTTTCTTCTCGGGTTTTTTCAGCACTTCCACTGTTCTGGGTCTTGACAAAACAGGGTTGTGCATGGTAAAAGAATGGAAAGCATAAGGCTGTTTTTGCCCGGTAATTTTGAGGCAAAGTCCAATCTGTTGAATCGATTCCGGTTCTATTTCGAGAATGGCAGCTTCTAGCACTGCAAAAGTCGGTTTAGCTTTGAGAACTAAACTGCGCGGGTGTTCTCCCACAACTGTTAAAGAGTCATCTCGAAACTCGCAACTAATATAAAGCGGTAAATTTTTAAATCCGGCTGCTTGCAAGTGCTTTTGCAACTCTACTTCTAGAATTTGTGCCTTGCTTTGTCGCGCTGCTACTGTCATATTTGGCTCCTCTGTCTACTATCACCACACTTGAAATTTTAGTTTGAAGAAATTATCGGAATTTCAGCTTTTTTTGAACTTATAAAAATCGTCAAGACGATTAGAAAGTTCTTAATTGCTCAAACCATTGCTTTTCTGCCTTCTTCCTTCTGCCTTCTTCCTTCTGGTATGCACCAACTCTGGCAAATCTTAAGGGTGCATCTGGTTTTGAAAGAGGGCGAAGCATGACCGCATATAAGTTATTAGTTATTATCTTATATTGACTGCGGTCATGCTTCGCCCCTACGGATATTTGCCAAAACCAGATTCACCCAATCTTAAGTCTCAAATCTCAACTTTCAAATCTTAACTCTCAAATCTCAACTTGCAAGGCCTCTCCATAACTTTCGCTGAAATAAACTTGAGTCACGTCAAAACGACCGCCGTATTGTTTGAAAGGTTCTGCTGCATAACCAAGCGGCAGCAAACAGCACACATCTACTTCTGCGGGAATTTGAAAGGCTTCTTTTACCTTAGCTGCGACAAAACCTTCCATAGGACAACTGTCTACTCCAAAGCTTTTAGCTGCAATCATTAAATGAGCTACTGCGAGCATTGTATGTCTGTTTGTCCAAGCTTCTACGGACTCAAAGCAGGGATGGTTCTCGAACAATTGGGGGATTGCTTGTCGCATATAACCAGCTAAATTCTCGTTCATTCCACCTACGGCTTTGCCCAATTCGATGACGGCTTCGGTGTTTTCGGGTTGGGCGGCGCGCCGATCGCCACAACAGATTAACACGATTGGGGCTTCTACCACTTGTCGCTGGTCGAAGGCACAAGCTTTTAATTTTTCTTTACTGGCTGGATCTTTAAGTACAATAAACCGCCAAGGCTGCAAATTATAACCGGAGGGCGATCGCACTCCCAAGCGCAAAATCTCTGCCAATATTGCTGGGGGAATTCGATCGGGTTTGAAGCTGCGGGCTGCCCGCCGGCTTTCGATCGCTGTTTTAACATTAATTGAAGGTTGGATTTCAATTGGCATGGATTATTGGTTATTAGTTATTGGTTATTGGTTATTGGTTATTGGTTATTGGTTATTGGTTACTGGTTACTGGTTATTGGTTATTGGAATAACAAATCACAACTACCAACTGTCAACTGTCAACTGTCAACTAAGAGGGCAGGCCCGCACCATCCACTCCCCCTACAACTGTCAACTGCCAACTGCCAACTGTCAACTGTCAACTGTCAACTGTCAACTGTCAACTGTCAACTGACTTACCCCAAACCCAACTCGCGCTTGAGCAAATTAATCGACTTAGAGCCGATGTAATTTTCGGAGCATACCAGTTGCGGAGGACGAATAATATCCTCTCTGGCGGCGTTAATGGCAGCTTTTACTGTAGCAAAACTCGGTTGGTCGCAGAAAATAGTTCTAGCCGATCGCACGATCGAGTTAATCTTGTAAGTATCCGACAGCAAAGCCGTCATCACCAGCAAATCCTCGCCCCGGAGGCTGTGAATAATCACTTCAGTCGATCGCAACATTCCCGAACTCAGACTGACAATACCCAAATAACTGTCCTTCGGCAAACTCCCCACTAACTGGATTTCCTGAACATAATCATAGATGTCTACGGGAATCACTCGCACCGAACGCGGCGCCGAAATCAATTCCGCTTGTCCGATAAAATAACGACTGGTGATTACAGTGCCCGCAGTGATTTTATCCAGAAAACTACCTAACTCTTCCATCGCCACTAACTGGATGGGAATCCGCAAAGCTTGTTCCAGTTCTTTTGCCATCAACTCACCCACGCCGATGTCTTCTGTGGGGGCTGTGACGACCACTCGGGCGCTGCACCGGAGCCGCCAGTCTATTTCGGCCAAAAATAATTCCCTCGCTTGGTTGAGCGTGCAGCCTTCTCCCAGCAGTTGATCCATACTTTCTTGGACTATTTTATTGGCAAGGGGATATTCTTCGAGGATCGGGGATTTGAGTTTGCTGCCGCCTTCGTGGCCTTGGGCGCGGACGTATATACCCGAGCCGGCTTGAGCTTCTACGAGTCCGGTATTTTCGAGTTGTCGGTATACTTTGCTGATGGTGTTGCGGTGCAAACCCGTCTGCATCGCTAGCTGCCTGGTGCTGGGCAAGCGGTGCCCGGGCGGAAACTGGCGCGAGGCGATCGCAAACCTGATTTGATTGAATAATTGCGTAGATGCAGGGATCTCGCTATCTGTTTGAATATGAAACTGAACCATATTAAAGGCTCCGACCACTTTAAGTTAATATTTTTATAAGATCTATATACGGCACATGGGATTGCCGGGATATCTCTGCATATAGCATAATCTGATTTGGTTCCTCTGCGACGGCGGTTTTGCTTGATTTGCGATCGAGCCTGATTGTTCACGTACTTTCAAGTCTTAGCCGTAGGGTGCGCCAGCAAAAATAATTCTGAATCCTCACTCCCAATCTCATTCTGACGCACGAGCTAACAAATTGTGCCTCAGAATGAGATTGTGAATTTGTCGCAAAAATTTGCCAAGCTGACACACCTTCTAGGCACCATACTGCACTTAATTTAATTTACTCTCTGACTATTTCCATCTCGCTTGCTGTTTTTATGCCATTCAGAAAATAAGTCCGCATTTCCCCTTTACCCTTAATCTCAATCAAGCCCCGCTCTTCAAATTCATATTTATCCCGCAGCAACTCGTAAGTATAGATACTAACTTGAATGCTGCCGGGGATGCCGTGAGATTCCATGCGGCTGGCTGTATTCACCGCATTTCCCCACAAATCGTAAATGAATTTTTTAGTACCGATTACCCCCGCTACCACCGGGCCGCTATTAATTCCGATGCGGATTTCAAAACTCGAGTCTAGCTTCACATTTAATTCCTGAATTGCCGCTAGCATATCCAGTGCCATTTCGGCGATCGCCTCTGCGTGATCTGGGCGCTCAATGGGAATGCCACCTACTACCATATAAGCGTCCCCGATTGTCTTAATTTTTTCCAACCCGTGCTTGTCAGTCAGTTGGTCAAACGTTGAAAAAATTTCATTTAGTAAGTATACCAATTTTGTGGCGGACATCGTAGTAGAAATTTGAGTAAAATTCACCAAGTCAGCGAAAAGAATTGTAGCTTGTTCAAACTTGTCCGCAATTACTCCCGGTTCGTGCTTCAACCTATCTGCAATAGCTTCTGGCAAAATATTTAGCAGCAAACTCTCTGTTTTTTTCTGTTCTTTTCTGAGAGCAGATTCCATCTGCTTGCGCTTGGTGATATCGTGAAAGAATACAGAAAGGCCATCGTGAGAAGGAAAAGCCCTGACTTCCAACCAGACTTTTAAGGGATGATAATATTTGTCAAAAGTTACTCCGACTTGTTTAGAGACAGCTTCATGAGACTCTTTATAAAATACCGAATTTACTAAATCTGGATACTCTTCCCAAAAATTCTTCCCAAAAAGTTCTTCCGGCTCGCGCTGCAAAAATTGCGATGCTTTATAATTGACGTAAGTAAATCGCCACTGTGGATCTAGAGCAAAAAAAGCATCACTCATGCCTTCTAAAAAATTGACAATTTGCTCGTCATTAGAACGGAGTTTTGCTTCTACTTGTTTGTGCCTGAGTTGCGCCCGCTTTAATTTAGCATAATTAATTCGCAACTCCATTTGGCTAATAACTTGCCTGCCTAAAGTCCGCAGGGCTTCTAGTTGTTCTGGGGTGAGATGGCGAGGAACTGTATCTATCGCGCACAAAGTGCCAATGGGGAAACCCTCAGGAGTTACTAACGGCGCGCCAGCATAAAACCTAATATTTGGATCGGAAGTTACTAGCGGATTGCTGGCAAAGCGATCGTCTTCCATAGCATTAGGTATAACTAGCAATTCGTTGGGATTTAAAATAGCGTGAGAGCAAAATGCTATCTCTCTGGGAGTTTCTGTTGCTGCAAGACCGACTTTTGATTTAAACCACTGTCTGTTAGTATCTACTAAGCTGACTAAAGCAATAGGAGTGCCGCAAATATAGGATGCTAAAGCTGTTAAGTCATCAAAAGCTGCTTCGGCATCTGTATCGAGAATATTGTAGCGGTTAAGTGCTTTTAGCCTGTCTGCTTCATTGCTAGGCAAAGGTGCAGATTGCATCGGTGGCGGTGCGACTACACTTTTTGTCCGAAAAATGCGCGCCAGTCTCCGTGCTGCAAATTTTTGGACTTGCATCGCTAGTTTTTCAACGAACACAAACAGACCGATTTGCCAAGCTTTATTCATATTTATTTATGGTGATCACACATGATGGAACTGCGGGCGATCGCACGCGCGAGCATCTCAGTTTTGCATTTGTAGTGCATTTCAAGAGTTCTCGTGCTATGTATAGCACGCGAGCCAGCACAGCACTTTCAGTTGACAGTTGACAGTTGACAGTTGACAGTTGACAGTTGACTGCTTGAGGGTTGCCTCTCTCTAAAATGAAGAGGATTAAAACAGTGAATAATTTTGTTTTATTTCCCCATAGAAGGAGGAGGATTTAAACCCATTCTTCTTGGTGAAAAAAGTGGCGTTGCAAAAATTGAGATGCTCCCGATCGCACTTTTGGCGATCGATACCTATGCACTTACCCCAACTAAGTCCTCAATCTCCAGAGCTTTTGTTGGCAGTTTCCCCGTCAATACCTCTCTACCCCCTGCGCTCACAAGTATATCATCTTCAATGCGTATCCCCCGGACATCCGCAAATTTACCCAACTCGTCCCAGTTTACGAAATTTTCATATTTGGCGCGAGTTTCTGGGTTATTTAAGATAGCCGAAACTTGGTAAAAACCCGGTTCAATCGATACCAGCATTCCAGATCGCAAAACACGATTCAGTCGCAAAAATCCCAGCCCAAACCGACTGCTTCTCACCCTCCCCGCTTCATAGCCTGCCAAATCTCCCAAATCCTCCATATCGTGAACATCCAAACCAATTAAATGTCCGATTCCGTGGACAAAAAACAGCGCGTGAGCATCCATTTCTACCAAATCGTCAACATTACCCTGCAAAATACCCAGATCTACCAATCCTGCCGCCATGATTCGAGCAGCTAACAGGTGAATGTCTTGATATTCCACACCCGGACTAATTCGATCGATACAAGCATCATGGGCTGCCAAAACTACATCATAAATCGCTCTTTGAGTCGGAGAAAACTTGCCAGAAACCGGCCAAGTGCGAGTCACATCAGCCGCCCATCCCATCGATGATTCTGCACCGACATCTGCTAACAGCAAATCTCCTGCTTGTAGCCGATTGTGATAGTGCTCGCTGTGTAAAACTTCCCCGTGCACCGTGACAATACTTGGGTAGGCGTAAGTCATATTTTCCGAGATGATGACACTTTCCATCGCAGCCCGCACACCCGCTTCAATCTTAGCTGTTGGAGTTGCCCTCATGCCCGCTTTGTGAGCTGCTACGGTGACAGCGGCAGCTTGACGCAATTCAACCAAACTGGCTGCATCGTGGCTCAGGCGCAGCGAGACGATCGCCTGAGTTAACTCTAGATCGATGCCGGTTGGCGATTTGGACGGTGCTAAAGAGCGATCTAGAATATCCGACTGTTGCAACCGAATCGAGCTATCCTGAAGGGCGATCGTAGCTGCATTTGTCCCTCGCGCTTTCAACTCACTCATGGGGAAAGCAGCATCAGCGCCAATTCGTTCAGCAATTTCCGCTCTTTTCGGCATTTCCCCGTGCCAAAGCGTGCTACCAGGATCTGCATCATCTAAGAACAGTTCTAACTTGCCCGATTCTAAACGAATCGCCGCATTTTCTAACGGCAAACCAGCAAAATATAGAAAGTGACTGCTGGCGCGAAAAGGATAAACAAGTGCCGGATAATTGCGAGGAATGCTGCGGCCAGACCATAGAATTACAGGAAAATCAATTAAACTGGCCAGTTTTTGCCGCCGTTCGTGTAAAATATTTCTTAACAATTCATCACTTTTTGTAATTTGCATGGGTAAAAATTCATACTCTTGAGTTGGGTTCTTAATAAGGAATTCAGTCATTTGATTGTAGGCATTACAGCACTTTTGTGCTAACTACAAATTTAGCAGCCATTTTGGGGGAAAGTCTAATCTTTATTTTCTTTTTTGCTGGACTCTTTAGTGCTATGTTTGCGATCGTCTTTGTCGTCATCCTGGGCCTAATTTTGTTCACCACGAACCTTCGCATACAGCCAGGACAAAAAAGCTGAAAATGCTACTGCACAAGCAATACAGCAAGAATTGAACACCCGGGATCTGCCAAATTAGTCGATCGGATTGTTGTTGATTTTGTGACATGAGTAATAGCCTCTATTGACGATCGTATATTTTAGACTTTAAAGTATAAGTAAATTCACTGAAAAAAATATGAAAACTTCTCACACAACTTCTAAAACTTCGGTGCAAGTACGCGATTGGCCGATCGAACACTTGCCGGGATTGAGCAACGCAAACCAGTCTCAACTAGAAGAGTGCGGCATCACCACCATCGCACAACTAATTCGGATGACGAAAACACCGGCGGCAAAAGTGTTGCTAGCACATCAATTACAGATTAACGTTCAACATCTTAATAAATGGGTAGCAATGGCAGAGTTGGCTCGAATTCCGAGTGTAGGCTGTCAGTATTGCGGGCTGTTGCTGCACGCAGGCGTTGCTTCAGCCGCTCAATTGGCTCAAATGCCCGTGGAGAGACTGCACCAACAAATCCTCAGACTCCACGTAGCGACAATGCAGCGCAATGACTTGACTCCTTCAGTCGATCGCGTGCAAAAATGGGTTCTACAAGCTAGATTAGTTAGCAGTCATTAGTCATTAGTCATTAGTCTTTAGTCTTTAGTCCTTAGTACAGCAGCCACCAAGACGTTTTAAATATTCTTAATTCCTAAAACTACTACTTTGCTTTTTGCTTTTTCTTTTTTTATTTCTTTCTTCCAACTGTCAACTGTCAACCTTTAACGAAGAGAAGAGGGCAGGCACGGGGGCACCGCCCCTACCACAGCCCAACTGTCAACTGTCAACTGTCAACTGTCTCTATATGTCAATTCAAATTTACGGAATTCCCAACTGCGGAACCTGCAAAAAAGCCTTCCAGTGGCTCAAAGATAACGCTGTCACTTACGAGTTTATTAACACAAAAGAACAGCCACCCACTCGTGAAACTATTCACAACTGGGTAGATTCTTTAGGTTTTCAACCAATGCGAAATACTTCCGGTCAATCTTACCGCGCCTTGGGCGACGACAAGAAAGAGTGGACGAGTGAAAAATGGGTGGAAGCCTTTGCTAGAGATGCGATGCTGCTGAAACGTCCTCTTTTTGTTAAAGATGGAACGGCTGTGTTAGTAGGTTTTAAAGCAGAATTAATTCGCGAAAAATTAGGGATTTGAACAAACTAAATTTACCGCATTTTTCGCATAAACTTCATTTCACCGATATCATCAGTGAAACCCCAGCGTTTGTAAAATGGTATCATTTTCGGCAAACAGTTAAGAGATAAATTCTCCACGGCTTGAAGTTGCGGATGATTTAAAACTGCATCCATCAACACTTTACCCAGTCCCATCTTTCTGTATGTTGGGTGGACAATCACATCAAAAATCGTGCCTCTGTAGACAAAATCAGTCATGACGCGGGTAAAGCCAATTAGTCGATCGCCCTCATCGACCAAACCAATAATAACATCAGTCGCGGCCAGCATTCTCACCACATCCTCCCGCTTCCGCTTGTTGCACCAAAACTCGTTTTTGTACAAATCCATCAAGTCGGAAACCTGACTTTCAGTCAAAGTTGCGACGATTTGGTACTTATCCATGTTGTCTGTCATACTCAATTTTAC
The DNA here is from genome assembly GCF_020883045.1 of Microcoleus sp. CAWBG58. Classification (NCBI taxonomy): domain Bacteria; kingdom Bacillati; phylum Cyanobacteriota; class Cyanophyceae; order Oscillatoriales; family Microcoleaceae; genus Microcoleus; species Microcoleus sp. CAWBG58. The sequence goes on from NZ_JAHRFA010000118.1 coordinate 11,087, forward strand.
CGTAATCTAGTTTAATTGCGCGATCGGCTAGATCGAAATAGCGATCGTCGTGAGTAATCGCAAACACCGTTTTTCCGCGCCGTTTCAACTCCGGCAACAACTGCTTGTAAAAAATATCCCGAAAAAACGGATCTTGATCCGAAGCCCACTCATCAAACAAATAAATCGGCCTATCTTCCAAATAAGCCGTCAGCAAAGCCAACCGTTTTCGCTGTCCCTGAGACAAAGCCGTAGTTGACAAAACCCCATCTCTCACCTTAACCTTACGATCTAAATGAAACTCTTGCAAATATTCAGCAGCCTGACTGTCCAAATCGTGATTAGTCATTCCCAAAAGGCGATCGAACAAATAGAAATCAGAAAAAATAACCGAAAAATGCTGCCTGTACCACTCACGATTCTCATCAGTAATCGGCTGTCCATCTAGCAAAATCTCTCCCGATTCAGGAATGTACAAACCAGTAAGTAACTTAGCAAAAGTAGACTTACCGCTGCCATTTCCACCCATGATAAACACTAACTCACCAGGATGAAACTTTAAACTAATTTCGCCCAAAACAAAATTACTGTCTTCCTTATCTCCCGGATAGCTGTGAGTAGCCCCCTTCAACTCCAGCATTTTCCAATCAGCATTTTTCACTGGTTGAACCGCAGCAGTTATCTCAGCTTGACTCGCCAAAGCCAATCCCATTCTCTCAATTTTTTCTACAGCAGTATTGGCTCGAAAAATCTCTGGCAGCCTTTCCAAAATATTCTGAAACGGAGACATCAAATAGGTACTTGTCAAAATGTAAGCCGACAAAACAGGAGTAGAAACTGGCACAAATTTGGGCAAAGCAAACAATAGCAAACCCATCAACATAAAAAACAGCAATTGCCCGACTCCAATCGCCAGCGCTCCAGTATTCAGGGCCTGCAAATTGTAATCGCGGGAATCAGCAGCGCTTACCTGTAATTCTTCAGTAAAAAACTCTTGGCGACGCAAAGAGTGCAGCTTTAGTTCCTTAATTCCGTCAGTAATGCTGCGAAAATGCTTAAACAATACATCTTTTTCTTCTCTGGCTAAATCGAAGAATTTCCGCATTTTATTAAGCAGCAGTTGTATAGCGCCAATTGTCACCGCCAAAAAAGCAAAGACAACGGCAAAAACTGCCCCAGAAAGCGTACTTAAATAAATCAAACATCCAACCACAATGGCGATATCAATGCACAGAAAAGGAATCACAAATATAGTATTGGAAAGCGTTCCCACATCGTCAGTCAGAGTAGCCAGCAAGCGACTAGCGCCCAATTCTTCCAACTGTCGCAAAGGAGAAGACAAAATCCCTCGGCTTAAACTCAGCCGCAGATTGTAAACAGCTTCTTGAGAAAGGTAGATTAACAAAAATTGGGAGATAACTCCGGTGACGAGGGCTAAAACTGCCAATCCAGCAAAATACCAGACTAAATTCTGATTAGAATTGTCGCTGATGGCCCGGTTGATTAGGGAAATTAACTGGGCGCTGCAACCGCCGCTAATTAAGCCTGTGAGTATGGCGATGGAAACATTCAACCAAGAAGCTTTTAATAGTAGCCAAATTACATTCATGCGATTTTACTTTGAGTTAAATAAGTGTTTGTAGTGAGGACTTCAGTCCTCTCTTAGTCGAAGAGGACTAAAGTCCTTACTACGAACCAAATTACTGAGGCAATTCTGTCTCGTCTGTTTCAAATACAACCAACTCATAAATATCGCTCATAGACATTTGCACTTCCAGCGCAGCGAAGGAAACTATTGCTGATTCTCCCTCATATTCCCGAAATAACCAATCATTCGATTCGTTTTTAATATATTGTGTGACTAAAAACTCAGATTGATTGACTAACACATATTCACGGAATTCAGGAATCGATCGATACAACCGAAACTTATCATCTTTATCGAAATCCTTAGTAGACTTAGAAAGCACTTCTACAATCAGCACAGGATTGAGTATTTCATCTTTCCGTCCCTCTGTGCAAACTAATTCTCCTTCAACTACCATCACATCTGGATAAGTTCCGCGTCGATACCGAGGAATCCACAACCGCAAATCGATCATAAATGGTCTGGCATTCTTTCCCCGCAAAGCAGATTTCAAGAAGGCATAAATATTACCGATTATCTGGCTGTGATTAATTGTGCCACCTGTCATTTTTACAATTTCTCCATCGCGATATTCATTTCTAAACTCCGCAGCTTCTTCTAATTGTCGGTACTCATCGGCTGTATGAAACTTCGGCTTATTTTTTACTAACATTTTCACCTCAGGGATTGCGACTATTTTTTAATTCTTGACTTCGGAACCCTTGACTTCAATAACTGTTGCTTCATTCAGTACGGAAAAATTTACCGAATTCGCAATATAACAAACATGATGTGCATTATCGTGCAAGTTTCGTGCTTTTTCTAGATCGTGACCAGCTTCGATGGTTACTTTCGGACGTAGCATTACCTCCGTAAATCTAATTTTGCCATCTTTTTGTGTCATTTTGCCCGTCGCTTCATCCGAGTAAGAAATTACCGGAATCCCAGCACTAGCACACAAAGCGAGATAGCTCAACATATGACAAGCTGACAGCGACATTACCAATAAGTCTTCAGGATTGTACAGCGCAGCATCGCCTCGAAAAGTTGGGTCTGCTGAACCTACGAAGGGCGGCTTACCCTCGATATTTATTGTATACTCGCGAGAATAGGCATCATAAGATGAAGTAGAACCTTGACTGGCACCTGTCCAAACTGTGTGGATGCGGTAGTTGTGTTCTTTGGTCATTATATATTAATTAGCTAGTTAACATTTTAATTAATATTATATCACAGGAACAGTTTGTAGTGAGGACTTCAGTCCTCAGGATTTGATGCGGACTGAAGTCCTCACTAAGAACCGATTTTTTAAATTGAAAAAGCGCCTAACTTGTTACAGTTAGGCGCTATATTATCTTTCAAAATTCGCGCAAATTAATCGTTGCGAGATAAAAGATTTGATTCAACTTTTGCAGTTGCAACTGGTACAATTTGAGTCAATGCCGATTGCAGCATGGGACTTTTGGTGACAGAATCGTTTGCCAAGTTAAACAAAGGATTCGATAAAACTCCTGCCAAAGTTGTGGCAACTAAGGTGAGGACAATGCTGACTTGCAATGGCCGCATTCCCTGAAGGTTCCAGCGAACTGCCGGATAATTTTTTACTGCGTCCGACATTTCTTGAGGTTCTTTTACTACCATCATTTTGACGACGCGGATGTAGTAGTAAATTGAAACTACGCTGGTAATTAATCCCAGGATAACTAAGCCGTAAAGTCCTGCTTGCCAACCTGCCCAGAATAGATAAATTTTGCCGAAGAATCCAGCGAGTGGTGGAATTCCACCGAGGGAAAGCAGGCAAATACTTAAGGCTAATGTTAGCAGCGGGTCTTTTTGGTACAAACCAGAGTATTCGCTGATTTGGTCGGTTCCAGTCCGCAGGGAGAAGAGGATGATGCAGGCGAAAGCGCCTAGGTTCATAAACAGGTAAACCAACATATAAAATATCATGCTGGAGTAACCGGCTTCGGTTCCTGCGACTAAACCAATCATCACAAATCCGGCTTGGGCGATCGACGAATAAGCTAAAAGCCGCTTCATGCTAGTCTGGGCGAGGGCGACTACATTGCCCAACACCATGCTGAGTATGGCTAAGGCTGTAAATACGAAGTGCCACTGTTCGGTAAGTGCGGGGAATGCACTGGTTAACAACCGGATGGCTAGGGCAAAACCGGCAGCTTTGGAACCGACAGAAAGGAAGGCGACAACGGGTGTTGGCGAACCTTCGTAAACGTCTGGAGTCCACTGGTGAAAGGGAACTGCGGAGATTTTGAAGGCGATTCCGGCGATCGCAAAAATCAATGCAATCACCAAACCAAGAGATTCACCATTATTAACTGTAGAAAGGTTGGCTGCGATCGCACTTAGAGTAGTTTGGCCGCCAGACAATCCGTACAGCAGTGAAATACCGTAGAGAAACACCGCCGAAGAAGATGCACCAATTAACAAATATTTCAAAGCAGCTTCATTGGAACGCGGATCGCGTTTTGTGTAACCCGTCAGCAAATAAGACGAGATACTCAGAGTTTCCAACGAAATAAAAATCATCACCAATTCATCAGCGCCGCTGAGGAACATTCCCCCCAAAGTAGCGCTGAGCAAAATGCCGATAAATTCCGCTAAAGCAGTACCCGTTTGCAGTACGTAGCGCACGGATATCAAAATAGTGACAGCCGCCGTCAAAGCGATAATTCCGCGAAACACCAAACTCAAGGCATCGCTGTTAAAACCGCCCAGAAACGAGATAGTGTTAGTGTTATCCCACTGCAAACACAAGGCACCGACGGCGGCGAGCAAACCCGCAACGGCAACGTAGGGAGTCCAACTAGAGGAACTGCGGCCTACGATTAAATCGCCGACGAGAACCACCAAGAGGGTGATGATGACAATTCCCTCGGGTAAGATAGTTCCAGCGTTTAGCTGGGCTGCAAGAGTAGCAAAATCCATATTTTCAGTCACGTTGGGTAATACAGGCCCAAAAGGCTGTAATGGGCAGTTAGCTCGTAAAAATTCTTTACCAAACTGGATTGTAGCTGATTAGAGCTTCGCGATCCCAGTTTTGAGATGTTTGTTGCCAGATAAGTTGATACAAGGTACGTATAGTTGCTCTCTTTGCGCTCTTTCATATAGATTTAAAGAGCGCTGAAGCGCAACAACATACCTAAGCGTTAACTCCCATATTCTGCCAGTTGCGTCCAGGTGTGTAAAAAATTCCACCAATTACTCGGCATGACTGACTCGCTAAGTGCCTACAAACAGCAGATTCTGAATGACTTTAACAACCGCCCGGATTACGAAAATGAATTTCACAAACGGGCGGCAACTCGGTTAGTAGAATTAGCCAAATTGCGATCGCACCAGCAAGTTCTAGATATCGCTAGTGGCACAGGTTTAGCGGCGATTGTGGCGGCCCAGTTTGTTGGCGCTCGGGGGTTCGCTTCACCCCTTGACACTGACGCTACGTGAGGGTTTTACGATTGATTCATTGATTCATTGAGCGATCGACTCTGAACCGAAAGGAGGAAAGGTATGCCACCCTTGGCGATGAAAGTCGGCGATTTGGCAAAACAAACAGGTGTCTCCGTGCGGACACTGCATTACTACGAAGAAATTGGTTTACTCTCGCCGTCGGGGCGTACTGAAACAGGCTATCGGCTGTATGCGAATAATGACATTATCCGCTTGCAGCAAATCGTATCGCTGCGACAAATAGGCTTTTCCTTAGAGGAAATCCGAGAATGTTTGGAACAGCGCAATTTCTCGCTACAGCAAATCATTCAACTCCATCTAGTGCGTCTGAAAGAACAGATTGATTTGTCTCATCGATTGCTCAACCGATTAGAGTCTATTTCTAGCAGTTTACAATCGACAGAATCGGTTTCTGTCGAAAATTTGATTCAAACTATTGAGGCAATTTGTATGTTTGAGAAATACTACACGCCCGAACAGTTGGAAACCATCAAGCAACGCCGGGAGTTGTTGGGTGAGGAACGAATCCAGCAAAGTCAAACAGATTGGCAAGAACTCATTGAACAGGTTCGGACTCAAATGGAAAACGGCACAGATCCGGCTGACGAATTGGTGCAAGTCTTGGCTCGACGCTGGCTAGAACTGGTTCAGGAATTCACAGGAGGCAATGCCGAAATTGCGCGATCGCTCAACAATAGACCTCTTGCAAAATAGTTTTATGATATAATTAGAGGTTTTACTGAAAATCAATTGAATCCCAACTTTTGACTTATTTGCACTCTTGTCTTGCTAGAAACAGGATAAAATGCTCTTACGCTCTGT
>NZ_JAHRFA010000119.1:0-16449 GCF_020883045.1 Microcoleus sp. CAWBG58
GATCGCGCCTGTTTCTCCCGCAACTGAATCTGTCACCAAAACTGAGGTTAATGATGCGGAAAAAACTGTCACGCCTGGGGTGAAAGTTGAAGAAAAAAAAGAGTCGATCGCCCCTGTTTGTCCCACAACTGAATTTGTCACCAAAACTGAGGTTAATGATGCGGAAAAAACTGTCACGTCTGGGGTGAAAGTTGAAGAAAAAAAAGAGTCAATCGCGCCTTCTCCTGCAACTGAATCTGTCACCAAAATCGAAGTTGCTACTGCTGAGAAAAATGTTACCTCTGCGGTGAAAGCTGAAGAGAAAAAAGAGTCGATTGTACCTGTTTTTACTCCCACAGAATCTGTTTCAAAAACTGAAGTAACAACTTCAAAGAAAACCGATCGCGAGGGCTCAGAAACCGGGTTTTTCTCGACAAATACTGCACCCCAACTAACAGACTCAATAAAAAACCCGGTTTCTTTTCTAGAAACGGGAAAGAATCAAGCAGAAAAAGAGTCGATCGCCCCTGTTTCCCCTGCAACTGAATCTGTCACCAAAACCGAAGTTGCTACTGCGGAGAAAACTGTCACGCCTGCGGTGAAAGCTGAAGTAGAAAAAGAGTCGATAGCGTCTGTTTTCGTACAACATAAAGTCGATATAAATAAAAACGCGATAATTTCAGAAAAACCATCAAATTTAACTGAACCTCAAACACAAACTAATCCAAACCAGCCAACAGCCGAAACAGATAAAATTGAAAATCCAGTTATTCTGCTAAATCCAGAAATCACGCAAAAAAGAATAAATATTCCTACAAATAACTCGCTGAATCTCTCACCAGGAGTATGGACTGTTGATAAAACTGGTCAAGTCAGCTTTGATTTCCAAGTTGATGCTGGCTTTTATGAAGGCGAAATTGCCCTAATTAACTTATCAGGCATGGAGCAATATCCGCCCAATTCCGATGCTTTTAAACAAGAAGCGATTAAACGTGCCTTAAGCAATTCAGAATTGGGTTATGTTGCAATTAGCGATCGCCTGGAAGGTGCGAGATTTAGCGGTGAATTTGGCGAACCTAATATTAACATCGGCTCATACCAAGGTGTCAAAACTTTTGCCATGACTCCTGGGGCAAAATTTGCTCTGATGTTAGTTCCTAATGGCACTGTAAAAGAGATATCAGAATCTCCCAGTCTTTCGGCGGATAAAACTCCCCTATTTTCAATTCCAGCAGCTAATCCCAACAGTCAAGCAATGCTGGCTGATTTCACCGGTAAAGGCAATACTTTTGGTTGGGAAGATATACCGGGAAATTCAGGCGATCGCGATTTTAATGACTTAATTTTTAGCATCACTGGCGCGACTGCTAATGTACCAGAGATGGCAGAAAATATCAATGCTAATACTCAATGGCTGGAGTCAAAAGCAGGTCAAGAAATTCTAAATACAGCCGTAGTTAATGATAAACCTCCTGCGATTAAACCCGTTGCAGATGTGGCATTAACTCCCGCACAACCTACGCGCGCGATCGACCTCTCTCAAGTATTTATTGACCCGGAATCTAGCACTTTAAAGTATGAAGTAGTTGAGGGAAATAGTCCGTCTTTAGCTGTTAACTTGCAGGGTGATAATTTACAACTAACAGGATTGCCACAATCTGGAGTAACAGATGTCGTAATTCGAGCGACGGATGCGACAGGTAATTCGGTTATTCACAACTTTGCAGTCACTACTAGCAATCTTTCTGGGGAATCCGTTGCCGATATCAATAATGCCCTAACAGATTTTACCAAGGTTATTAATCAAAGTTCGGAGACTTTCAGCGAAGTTTTGAACAGCGATGCAGCAGCAGAATCTCTGGAAAAATTGACAACTATATTAACACAATATCCCGATGCTCTATCGCTATTTAATAAGCCAGATTCCCTCGCTAAACTCGGCATCAGTCAGAGCAATATACCGACAATCCAACAATTGCTGCAAAGTCCAGAAGTAGCGGCGGAATTCGGGCTGTCAGTGTCTTTAGGGGAAGCTTTGAGTCATCCTGATTCGACGGGATTGGATGAGTTTTCGTTGAATGCTAATGAGGCAATTTCTCTGCTTCCCTCTGATGCTCAACAGCCGAAAGTTGGGTTTATTGATTTTACTGAAGGACAGCACCTTCAGCGGGTGACTTCTGTATTTTCTTCGATTAATTCTCAGGCTAAATACGATACTTTTACGGTCGATCGCGGGAATTGGGCGGAGCAATTAATTCGGTTTGTAGATGATGTGAAAGCCAAGGGTGAAAATCGGGCGATCGCGAATTTAAGTTTCGATTTATCCCAATTAGATGATATCGGCATTACCACTCGTTACGAACTAACTCCTGAAGAGCAAACCGCGATTCAATACGCCCGCGAAAATAACGTTTTATTAGTTGTTTCCGCTGGCAATACTGGCGGTGTCATGTCAGCTTTGGGGCAAGCTAGCAAGCAATTCGATAACATTATTACTGTCGGTGCTGTTAATCAATTTGAGTCAAAAACTGACTATTCTGCCTACGGTGAAGGACTGGATTTAATGGCTCCTGGGGGTTCCTGGGCGAAGGATGCTAATGCTTTTGTCGGTACTTCGCGATCGGCATCCTATGTAACAGCAGCAGCTTCTTTAGTTTGGGCGGCAAATCCTGCATTGAGTTTGATACAAGTCAAGAAACTATTGATAGATACCGCAGCAGATTTGAATGCACCTGGATGGGATAAAGAAACTGGCTCGGGATTGGTAGATGTTAAAGGTGCGATCGATCGGGCTTTGTCACTCGAACCGACTGCAGACGAAGTAAAATCAGACTTGCAGGTAAGTTTGTTCAGTGGAGAAGGGCGCGTTGAGACGCTAGCAAGAGCTGCATCTGAGCCAACTAAAAAAGCGATTTTAGATTTAGAAATAGCCCAGCAAGATTTACTCGAACAGTGGCAAACTTTAGTAGATTCCGGCAATCCATTGCTCACTTTATCCGACTTGCAAGCTGATTCAGTTGAGAAAATTGCTGATGCTTTGAATAAGTATCGAGAAGTTAGTACGCAGGCTGGAATTACTGACACTCATCACCAGCAAAGAGTCGAAGAATTAGCCCTAGCAACCAATCATTATTTAATTGAACACGATCGACTGCAACAACTGTTAGCTCAACGCAAGGAAATTGAAGAAAGATTAGCTAAACTCGGCAAAGATAAATCGGCTTTAGAAGCAGAAACTCAAAAACTGTTAGAGTCAATTCAAGCACAAATTGCCAAAGCTGAAACAGATTTGACAAAAGCTAAAGCTAAATTGCTCAATCCTTTTGCTAATGTCGGCGATAATTTGCAAACAGATCCCGCACCTTGGCACGAAGCTGCCAATAAACAACAGGAATTTGCCTCTAATTTCCAAGAACAGGGATCGATTCAGAGTGCAGAAGCGGCAAGATTTAGCGCGATTTCTAATAGCATTAATCCCGTTCGCTGGCAACCTGTTGGTTCACAAAAGAGCAAGCCTATATCCGGCCGCCGTCTAGAAACTTGGGGTTGGGGAAATGACGCGAACTTGTTAAAACAGAAAAATCAATTGCAATGGCAAGCTCAAATTGCCACTGAAAATTCTCAAAGTTTACAGCAGCTATCACAGCAAGCAACGCAGCAGCAAACTGCTTTAAATGACTACGCTCAATTTCTAGAAGAAACACCAACTAATCTCGGTGAAGATGGGTTAAATAAAGCCGATCGAGTGGCGCAAATTTTAGAAGCACAGGCCGCACAACAAGCAAAAATTGCTGATAATTATGCCAGTTTAGCCGCGATCGCTGCATCGCGCCAACAGCAAAATCAAGCTCAAGCTAATTGGCACAATTCTCAAATAAATCGTGAGGAACAAGTAGGTATTAAACGTACTGGTACATCGGGAAGAAATACCAAACCTGTTTATGGAATCGTACACTATCCCGAACATATTGCGCCGCGAGATATGGCTCAACAATTAGCTAATCAAGCTGCTGCGGAATCCCAAGCTTACGGACAGTTAGCCAAACAAGCAGAGCAACAAGCAAGTGCCCTGAAAGAACAGGCAAGAAAGTTAAAAACTAACATTAAAGATTGGCCTGTTTTGAAACAGGGAATTGACTATGAAATTGCGGCGGATGCGTTGCGGTTGCAAGCGGAAAAAGATTTGTTCGCTTTGCACGATCCGGTACAGCAGCAAAAGTTAGAAACGCTGCTTAAAGAGATCGATTTAGCCCAAAAAGAACTGCAAAGGTTGGAGAATGAAAAAATTCCCGCGCAACAACAGTTAACCGATGCAACCGAAAATCGGTTGAAAGCAAGTCAGGCTCAATTAGAGGCAATTCAAGCTGAAAAAGCCGAAGCTGCGAAGAATTTGCAAAATTTCTTAGAAACTGCTGGTTTCTTATTGCCCTATCGCGAGAGATTGTTGGCGGTTGACAAACAAATTGAGAAGTTAGAATCGGAACAATTGGATGCGTTCAAGACAATCTTAGAGTTGCAGAATCAATTGCAGAAAAATCCTAGCGATAGTTTACAGCAACAGTTGAACAACTGGCGAAATTATTTGCAGAAATTGGAGCAAGAATTGGGTTGGGCGAAGTTGCAGCGCAACCAGTTAGCAATGGCTTTAGCTGATTCGCCGGAAAGATTGGCGATCGCAGATTTAATCAAACAATTAGAAACCGCACCTGCATCTCTCAATCCTCAAGCTAAAATTGCATTCTTGAAGTCAATCGAAGGAAGTGGTGCGAATTTCTTGGCTGGTTTTGATAATTTAAATAATCGGTTAACTAAAGGGAAAACCGAGCAAGCAGAAACAGAAAAATCTCTGGTTGAATTCCAGAAAGAATACCGCGAATTGGGTTTGAAGAAAGCCGATTTAGAAAAACAGATTCCAGAGAAACAAAAACAAATTGCTGATAAAGACAAAGAAATTGAAGGGACAGAAAGTGCGATCGCCAAAACTAAATCGAATCTATTGACAATTTCCGCAGCCCAACTGACGGATATTCCAAGTGCGATCGCATCTACAGATACGGCAATTCAGCAGCAAAAATCGGCGGTACAAGGCTATCAAAATCAGATCGGCCAAGCCTTTGCCACTGCTAATTCATTGGAACAGCAACGGCAAGCTAATCAAAATGCAGCTAATTACTGGAACAGTCAGATTTATGTATTTAATGCCGATGCTTATCTAGCTTATAACCCTGATGTTGCAAGGGTTTTTGGCTGGAACCACGTATTAGCTTATCGACATTATCTCTTGTATGGCAGATCCGAAGGACGATTGCCAAATCCACAAGCGGCCGTCCATCGAAATAATCATCAAGCTGCTGCTAATTCTTTTGCTCAACAGCGAGATTTAGCTACCTCCAATGCACAACAACTAAATGCCACTTTGCAGCCTCAAATTGCAGCGGCTCAACAACAAATAGGCAAACTGGAAGCAGACAAAAACATTTTAGTTCAGCTATCAGGATTAAATACCCAACTGTCGCAACAACAACAGCAGCGGGATAATCTTGTCAAAGATTTGGATAAGCTGAATCAACAAAAAGCTGATACCGAACAAAAATTGATTGATAAATATCGCGAAATCGAACTCACTAATAAATACTTAGAGCAAGTTGAGGGTGAAGTCGATCGCCTGCAAAGTCGCCTCGATGTTCTCAATCGCACTGGTGTTTTACAAACTAAATACCAGCAGGATTGGAACGCATGGCAGCAAGCAAATCAAACTCAAGTAACTGCCACTGAATCTCTATTAGCTACCCGTCAAGCTGGAGTAGCAGACAGGCAACAATTGGCAGATTTGCAGTCACAATTAAAGCCCGCTCAAGAGAATCTGCAAAAAGGGCGATCGCTCCAAAAATCTCTGGACGATACTCAACAAGCCCTCGCTTTTACCAACTTACAAATCGGCAACCAAAATTTAGTGATTCAAAGTGCGATCGATAACGATCCAGGCCTCGCAGCAGCGGAACGATATCAATTGAATTTAGCTGATGCTAGTCGCCAAAAAACCTGGTATTGGAACGGTAGTGCTTGGGCTTACAATGCTGGGGAAGCTGCCGCCTATCGCAGTCATTTACAAGCAGCTTCATTTATCGCAGATGAGCGAAACAAATTGTGGCAGCGCCGTCAAGATGCAGCGAAGAAAATTAACGAATTAACTCAGAAAGCGGCAGAACAACAGTCACAAATTGCCAGTTTTAACTCCCAGTTACAAGCCTTGGGGGGAATCCCGCAACTTGAGGCAGAGTTTAATCGAGTGCAAAGTGCGATCGCATCTGTGAATCAGCGCTTGCAACCCCTGCAAAATCGCGAAAATCAACTGATTCAAACTATCAAAAATGCAGCATCTCAGGCCGCAAATCTGGCCGCAGAAATGGCGCAAACAACTCAATTAAAATCAACTTCACTGCGTCAGTTAATTGGTTTGGGAATGCTGGCTTCGGAATCCGATGTTGATTTCTTTGCAACACAAGTCGAGCCGCAAGTCAACACTCATTTGCAAAAATTGCGCGGTCAAGGTCAAGATTTGACTAATCAGATCGACAGTATTAATAACTTAGTTACTAATTGGGAACAGCAACTCGCCAATACAACCGATCCAGAGGAGCAAGAATATCTGAAGAGTTCGATCGAGATGTCAAAATCTCAAATTAGCAGTTTAGAAGCATTGAAAGCATCGAGTCAAACTGCTGCTGACGATTTAGAAAAATTGCTGAAACAGGCAACAGAAGCGCTGCTTCCCTTGCGTCAAAAGCAAGAATTAGAAATCCGCCAGAAGCTAGAAAGCAATGACAATCGCCTCAATGCTTTGCAATCTCAACTGAATTCCGAAAACGCGGCGGAGGCGGCAATTAAAGATGATACCGTGCTAGCTTATGCCCAACTTAGCGACCGAGTTCGCGAAGATTTAACTAATAGCGTTAATAACTCGACTAAAGCGCTATTAGAAGGCAACCCGATGACGAAAGAATTGGGCGATAATCAGCAAAAACTATCTCGATCTGTTGATGCTTTGATAGCTGAAATCGACGGTCAATTTGCCGAGCCATACGGTGACTATCAGCGGAGTGAAGCAAATCTGGAAGATGGAATTAAGACTCTTGGGGTTGTAGAAAATCGTGCGGATGCACTGGATGATAGTTTTACTTCTACTGAAGGGGCGATCGAGCGAATTAAACTCCGCATCAAACAGGATGAAGAGTTGTGGCAAGAAATTGCTCCGATCGCAATGCGTTACGGTGTTGAATCGCAGGAATTGAAGGATTATCAGCAACAGTATCAAGGGATATTAGAAGCTAAATCACCTAAGTTAGCTGAAGCTCAGACTTTACTCACGAATGCTGAATCCTTGCAGAAACAGGCTGCATCGGAGTCCAACCGCGCTGCAATTTTGACTCAACAAATTGCCACCTTAAAAAATACACTTCCACTAGCATTCAGGAATTTATTAGATCGATCGAACCAAAGCAATAATGTTCAGGAGATATCTCTTTTCGGTCAAAAGTTCAAGATCGATCGGGGCAACCCATTGACATCAATTTTGAGGATAAATCCTAGTTATGCTGGCATTATCAACCAGATTAATTCGCTGCAACAACAAGTTCAAGCGGCTCAAAATCAATCTTCAGCACTAACTCAACAAGCAACTGACTTGCGTCAACAAGCCGATCTTCTAAAACAACAAGCTAATGATGATGTTAACGCAGAAGTAAAAACATTGCGTTCAAAATTCTTAGAAGAGCATCCCGACAATGGCACTGCGATCGATTTATTGCAAGGAGCAACTTTAGAAGGAAGCAGCCCCGATTCGCACATATCCAAGTTGTTAAATTCAACAGTGGATGAATTGTTAGCTGCTGATGCTGTCGAAGGGCGAAATCCAAATCAAATACTATTTGAAAAAGCAAAAGCCGAACAAGCATCCCATGAAGCGCAAGGTTATGCAGCTTTAGCACAAGCAGATTGGTACGAACAACGAACAGCATATCATTGGTCTGTTATTAACAGAAATCGTGCCAATTGGCAATCTAGTCCCTATTGGTCAGAAGAACGTTGTTACCGAGGCAGTAGTGGCAAGAAAAAATGTGAATGGATAACCCACGTTGACCATAATTGGATTCTTTGGAATCAATATTCCCAAATATTTCCTCAGTTGCGGAAACAAGGAACTGCACATCTCGCAGAAGCGGATAAATGGCGCAAGGAAAAAGAGCGCGTCGAACCGCTAGCAAAACAATGGACTGACGCAAATAATGCGGCAAATGAAGCCCAACCTCCTGTTAAAGAAGCCCGCGATTTCTTTGCTCAACTAGAAGAGGCTCGCAAGTCAATTCCCGATGACAAAATTCAACTAGAATTCTTAGAAAATCTGTTACCAACTCTGAAGCAACAGTTAGAACAAGCCGAGTCTGAAGCCGCCGCCCAAAATGCTAAAGTGCAGCAACAATGGGAAGAATACGATACTAATTCTGAGGAGTATCGCGCTGCTGTTGCTGATATCCTGGCACGTCGCGGGGAACTCAACAAACAAGCCATAGAAACTCAGCAAGAAATTGCCGAAGCCGAAAAATGGGTCGAGCGACAAAGCGTCGCCCTAGCAGCGGAATTAGCAGGTACAAATGCGCTAATTGATTCTCTGGAACAGCAACAACAAGCAATTGCAAATCAAATTGCCGAGTTTGCGAAACAAGGTGCTACTGTAGACGGTTTGCAAGACTTATATAGCAAAGAAGCACAGTTAAAACAAACCTTGCAGCTACTGACAAATAAAGCTGCTATCCTCACCGCCCAGCAAACTGCGCTGACTCAAAAACGCACGCTGTTAACAGCACAAAATGAGGTAATTCTTGCCGAACAAAGGTTACTTGATGCCTACACCAAAGATCCCGATGCTGACACCAGCAATTTGCAAAAACAATTGCAAGATGCCCGCGCTGCTTTAGCCGAAGCCCAGCGTTTAGCAGAACAAGCTGAAGCTGCTAGCAAGATTCTCACCGCACCATTGCAACAATTGAAGGAAGATTTGTTGGTGCAAAATGACGAACATCTCAAGCTAGCAAGGGAAAATCAAAAGATTCTGAAAGCTTTGGTGGAAGCTACTCAGGCGAATGCCAATTACACGATTCAAGCAGCACAAAAGCAGCAAGAAGTCAATAATTTACAGTTCCAAATTTTGCAGCGATTGCAGGAAGCAACTGATGCGGGTTTCAAAGAAGCGAAAGCACTGTTAGATGTAGCTAAGAACAACGATGTGGCGACGGCAGCAGAGATTTACTATCGCGATTACAGAGATTTAGCCAGCGATAAAGGCAGTAGCTCTAGTCGCGGGTTAGCGCAGCCCCAAGACCGAATTTTAGCCGATCGCTACTATCAGGAAATGCTGGTACATCGGGAATTGCAGCGCCGCGCGCGATCGCAAGCTGATGCCTTTGGTGCAGCGAAGGATACCGCACAAGCGCAGATGACAACGCTGCAAGCACAGCAAGAAATTGCTGTTAAAATATTGGACGATTTGAATAAAAAAATTGCCAATACTCAGGAAGAAAGGGAGAAAAAAGCACAGGAATTAGCCATTGCTAGCGCTCGTCTTGACGGCATTACTCGCATCCGCGAACAAACGGAACAAACATTTATTCAGTTAGCAACGATCGAAAAACTGAATTTAGCCCAAGCGCAATTAGAGCAAGAAATTGCCAAAAATTGGCAAAAGGATATTGAGGTAGCAGTTAAAGAAAGGCAAGAGCGCGATCGTATTGAATTAGAACGCAAGCGTCTGGAAACTACTGCTAAGATTGAGCAACTGAAGCAACTGCAAGCGGAAGATAATTGGCGGCAGTCTTTAAATCAGGCGCGGGGAAATCTAGGAATGACTACCCTCGAAGCAACGGACGATCCGGTGCAATTGCAAACACAATTAGCGGGACTTCTCGCATCGCTGAAAGATTTGGAAACTCAGCAGGAATCTGATTTGCCGGCGGATTTGAAGGCTTTGTTAGCAGAAGTTCGGGGTGATATTCATCTAGCATTGCAAGGGAAAGAAGCTAGTGTAGTGCAAGACAATTTGATTAAAGCAATGGAGGGCTTAATCGGACAAGTTCAACACTACAAAACTGAGATAAATCGCATTGATTTAGAGGAGCAATGGGATACTCAGCTATTGCAAACAGCACAGCAAAATTTGCAGTCAGCAAGTAAACAATTGTTGGAAGAGTTGCAGCGTACTGAAGAATTGGGAGGAGAAAGACAGGTTATTGACCCGCTGTATTTAGAAGCTTTGAATAAAGTAGCTTATGCCGAACAAGCGGTAGATATTTCTGAAGATTTAGCGAAGCAGTCTAAGGAGATGCTCGACCAAATTATCAAGCAGCGCGTTCAACAGCGGAAACTCCGCAAAAAGATGTTCTGGATGAAGTTGCTGGGAATAGTTCGGAACATCATTGGCATTCTGGGATTCATCCTCCAATTTACTCCTCTCGCTCCTTTAGGAATTGCCTTGAATCTTGCTAATGCGGGAATTGGGATAATCCAGAGTGCAATTACTGGTGATTGGGCTGGAGCAATTTTCCAAGGAGTGATGGCTGGAGTAGGATTCCTCGCTTCTGCTATTCCCTTACCCCCCGGTTTAACTACTGGAATTCAAGCTCTTATGGGATTAGCACAAGGATCATTTGATGGCATTCGATCGATAATGTCCGGTCAAGGAATAGTAGGATTCTTGCAAATCCTCGGCGGAGTTGCTTCTGCAATTACAAGTGGATTGTCAAGCTTTATCAATTCTACTTCGGATGCGATGAAGCAGGTAGTGCTGCAAGTTTTTAATAGTTTGAAGACTGTGCCACTGCAAATTTACGGCGCTATTGAAGGGATTAAAAACGGTGATTGGGTTGCCGGAATTGGCAACATTCTCAATGCCGTTGGTACTCTTGGCTCGAATTTTGCTGGTATCTTTAACAATACTGCTGCTCAAGTTTTCAATTTCTTAAACGATGCCGGTAGCAGTGTTAAAGTTATCAGTAGTGCCATCAAAGAAGGAGGTATTGAAGGTTGGTTATCCGGTATCAATGGAATGTTAGGAATTTGGGGAGATGACCTTGTGAAATTAGTTGACAGGCTGAAAGGAGAGCCAATAGACCCAGTTCAATTTGGCGAAGGTAATGATGACATAGAATCTTGTCTGATAGGTGCTACTGGCTAAAATACCATAGCAACGTAGGTTGGGTTGCCCTTCGACTTCGCTCAGGAACCGGAACGAAACCCAACATCTAACCACTCATCAAAGTTGGGTTTCACTATCGTTAAACCCAACCTACAATTTCACACAAACACACAATAATTTAGAGGACAAAATCATGTTACCCATTTCTTTCATCGAAATTCAAAACCAAATCTTAGGTGCTGTTATAGGGATTAACGGAACGCCATTTAGCCTAAATTACAGTAGCGATCGCACTTCAGGCCGTCAAGCAGCTTACAACCGCACAATTCCCGTCAGCGGTTCCCACGTCGCAGCCGATTTAGAACGGATTGAACTGGAAATTAAGGTTGCGGGACAAGAATTTAAGCAGGTTTTTCCGCCACAACCAAATCAAATTTACACCTTTGTCTGGGATGGGAAAGATGCTGAAGGTAAGCTATTATCTGGCAAGCAACCCGTCACTATTCGCACCACTTTTATTTATCGCGAATCCCAATACAATCAATCTAAGGAAGGAACGACTACTCTGGGCACTTGGAATGCGATCGCCCAAGGTTTAGGTGGTTGGACTTTGAATGTTAATCATGCTTATGATGTGGCGGGAAAAACTCTGTATTTGGGTAATGGTCAGCGGCAAAATAATGTAGAGGCGGAACCCCCAAACGGGCGGGCACGGGGGCACCGCCCCTACAAAGGTTCATCGGTAGGGGCAAACCCCCTGTGGTTGCCCCTAGAGGACGAAATAGCTATTCCCAGCGAAGGTGGCGGTCAACTCTACATTTTCGACAACACAGGCCGCCATCTGTGCACCATCAGCACTCTGACTAAAGCCTTAATCTATCGCTTCGAGTACGATGATGCTGGCTATTTAAAATCTATTGCCGATGGCGACAACAATATCACCCAAATTGAGCGCAACGCCGATCATTTTTCCATTGCGATTACTGCTCCTTACGGGCAGCATACTAAGTTAAATTTTAATGCAAACTGCTACTTAGAAAGCGTCACCAATCCCGCCAATGAAAGCAGCGCCTTTAACTATACCAATAATGGTTTATTAACCAGCTTCACCGACCCGAAAGGCAATCTATACCAATTTGAATACGATGAATTAGGACGTTTGCACAGCCGTCAAGAACCCGATGGCAGTTTCGAGTTATTGGCGCGAACTCGCACGGAAAATGGCTTCACAGTCGCTAAAATTACGGCTACGGGACGCGAATCTACCTATTTAACCGAGCGCTTGTCCACAGGTGAAGAACGTCAGGTTAATACAGGTTGTGGGGGGACAGGTGCGATCGTCGCCCTAACCTCCAAAGACGGCACAGAAACCATTACTTATCCCGATGGCAGCACTTTCATCCAAGAACAACAACCCGATCCGCGTTTTGGTAAACAAGCATCTTTGTTAAAGCGAACTGTCTTGAAAACTCCTGGGGGATTGACAGCAAATTTATCATTAACCCGGTCTTGCAATCTCGCCGATCCTAACGACCAATTAAGTTTAATTTCTCTCACCGATACGGTAGATTTCAACGGACGTAAATCGACTACTACCTTTGATGCGGAAAACAAACAAATTATCTACCAATCTCCAGCAGGACGGCGCAGCATTCTAAATTTAGATGAAGGAGGAAGAGTCATTAAAACAGAGACGGCTGGCTTAGAATCTGTCAGTTTTAATTACGACGATCGCGGGCGTTTAATTAGTGCGATGCAGGGGAATCAGACGATTCTGAATTACAGCTACGATGAACGAGGTCGCCTCAGCAGTCTTGGCAATGCGGAAGGGAATCAAGTTCAGTACACCTACGATGAAGTCGGGCGAATTATTCAAACGACTTTACCCAGTGGCAGAACCTACAATTTTGCTTATGATGCTAATAGCAACTTGACTCAAATTATCCTACCAAGCGGTGCGGTGCATAGCCTTAACTATACGCCAGGAAATTTAGAAGCGGGTTATGTACCGCCGGAAAATCCCGCCTACGCCAGCACCTACGACACAGAACAACAACTAACAAATTCTACCCTTCCCAGCGGTCGAACTGTCCGAGGAATTTACAATCAATCCGGCGATTTAGAACGGGCAACCTACCCAGAAGCAACGGTAGAAGTCACCTACGAAAAAGAGTCGAAACGGGTGACAAAACTCGTCCGCACTCCCGCAGATGGCGGCACACCCCAAGAAATGACGTTTACTTATGACGGCGGTTTAGTGACTGAAATGGCGTGGAATGGCGTTGCAAATGGGACTTACCGCTATCGTTACGATAATAATTTTTCCCTAGTCGGGATGCAGTTAGATGACGAACCGGAAATCGAAATGAAGCGAGATGCGGACGGGTTACTGACCCAATATGGTCAATTTCAAGTAGTACGAAATCAAGCAACGGGTGCGCCGATTCAGATTACTGATGGCAAGATGAATGTTGACATTGAGTACGATGATTCTGGTCGCGTGATTTCTCGGAAAAATCTGGTTAACGGGCGAGTCATCTATCAATTACAGCTTAGTTATGACGTTCTCAGTCGCATTGTCCAGAAGCGGGAAACGGTGACGGTTACAACCCATATTTACGATTACACTTACGATCTTGATGGTCAATTGATTTTAGTCAAGCGTGACGGTGAAATTGTCGAGCGTTATGTCTATGATGACAATGGCAACCGGACTGAGTGGCAGTTAGGAACCAAACAGCATACCGCCAGTTACGACGCTCAAGATCGTTTGATTGAGTTGGATGGAACGCCCTACGAATTTGATGCTGATGGTTTCTTAATGCAGCGTGGTGATATGACGCTCAAGTACAGTGCGACTGGGGAATTGTTAGAGGTGAGTTGGCCTGATGGTAAGGCGATTAACTATACCTACGATAGTATGAATCGGCGGGTGGCGCGGACTGATGAAAAGGGAACCGAGCAGTATCTTTATGGGAATCCTAATCATCCGTTTCAGGTGACGGCGGTGCGCGATAATTCGGGGAATTTGAGCGTTTATGAGTATGATGATTTTGGTTTGCTGTTTGCGCTGAAGCGCGATGCTAATTTGTACTATGTGACAACTGACCAGTTAGGCACGCCACAAGTTGTCTGTGATGTTGATGGTGAGGCAATTAAGGTTTTGGATTACAACAGCTTTGGTCAACAGATTGCTGATAGTAATCTTGTTTTTGATTTACCTATCAGCTTTGCTGGTGGTTTGATAGAAAAGGATACAGAGTTAGTGCGTTTTGGTTTCAGGGATTATGATGTTGTGGCGGGTAAGTGGACGGCGAAAGATCCGATCAGCTTTGCTGGTGGTGATGGTAATTTGTATCGATATGTAAATAACTCTGCTGTGGATTTTAAAGACCCAACAGGACAATTTGTACCACTACTAATAGGAGGTGTTCTCTATACAGCAGAGGAAGTAGCAGCCATATATCTAGCAACTACTGGTATCACTCTAATGAATATCAATAACAATCGCCGTTGTCAACCTCGACTTCCAAATATTTTTAATAATAATTCACCAAAACAACCTAAGAAGAACCCAACTCCTGAAGATTTGGCAAAACTTGAGTACCTGCGGCAGTTGGGAGAAAAAGCTAGACAGGCAAAGGCTAATGAGTGGGCAAACGCTATAGAGACCAATTATCAAGCTTGGGTAAAAAGCACACAGGAATGGTGGCGGCGGATGATGGACGAATTATTGTAAAATAAAAAAACATTACCTAAGTTATGAAAGTTGAAAATTGGAATTAATCGTAGGTAACTTTTATGAATGCACTAAAAACAATTTCCACAGATGAAAAATTTCCAGATTCTACCTGTCAAAAATCGCAAGGTAAAAAAATTACCTACACCTACGACAGCATGAACCGTCGGGTTGCTCGTACCGATGAAAATGGCACAACCCAATACCTCTACGGCAACCCCAACCATCCCTTTCAACTCGCCGCCGTTTGTCCTCCATCAGGTAGTTTAAGCCGCTATCACTATGATGATTTTGGCTTACTCTTTGCCCTAGAACGGGATAACAAATGGTATTACATCACCACCGACCAACTAGGCACCCCGCGAGTCGTCTGCGATGTTAATGGTGAAGTCGTTAAAGTTCTGGAATACGATAGCTTTGGTCAAGTTATTGTCGATCGCAATCCAGAGTTTGAACTGCATATTAGTTTTGCCGGGGGGTTGATAGATGTGGATACGGAGTTAGTGCGGTTTGGGTTTAGGGATTATGATGCTGTAGCGGGGAAGTGGACGGCGAAAGATCCGATGGGTTTTGGTGGTGGAGATGGGAATTTATATGGTTATATTGTTAATGAACCAGTGAATTTAACCGATCCTTCTGGACTCGCTCCAAATTCGGGGCCTCTTCCTCCTCCGCCTAGAGGACAAGGTAACAACAATATTCAGTCACATCTGCCTACTCCACCTACAGGACAAAATAACAACAATATTCAGTCACATCTGCCTACTCCACCTACAGGACAAAATAACAACAATATTTCGTCAGGAAGAAACCTTCCAAAATGCGGTCAAGATCAAATATATGAGAAGCTCGATAAATGGCTAAATGTTCCGACACGGAGTGGCTATAGTAACGAACCAATTCGTCCAATAAGTCCAATAAGTCCAAGTCGTGGTGGACTGACAAGTTCCCAATTCGGACGCCACATACCCTATTTAAATATTTATTTTCTTCTAATTCGACCAATGATATTTGGCCCGCAGGTACTTGGCCCATCCCTTCCACCCCCTGGTTATAAAGAGATAGAAATTTAGTATGTTTGCTCCTTACTGTGTACATAAAGTTAATTTTCCAGAACCCGGGTTTTTGCGATCGCTTTTGCATCCCACCGAGATATTTAAGAAGAAACCCGGCTTCTCGATCCACGCGATCGCACCTCTCCCAGAGCCCAGAAACCGGGTTTCTGCGACAATCTTTGCATCCCCACCGAAATATTTAGGAAGAAACCCGGTTTCTTTATCCCACGCGATCGCACTTTTCCCAGAAACCGGGTTTCTACCATAACTTCTGCATCCCACCGAGATATTTAGGAAGAAACCCGGTTTCTTTAACCCACGCGATCGCACTTTTCCCAGAAACCGGGTTTCTACTTGAAGTCCCAGGGGGAACGCATCTTATTGAAGACTGTTCGCCAGTCGTGAGTATATTTTGAGATAAATTCACCATGCTTAGAAGCTACAGAGACGCTTTATAATGAATTTTGTAAGAAAACAGTCATTGATTA
>NZ_JAHRFA010000012.1:0-53118 GCF_020883045.1 Microcoleus sp. CAWBG58
GATTGAAAAACTAGAATCACTGTTACATAAACTATTAAATGAAGGAGGACTAATTATGAAATGGAACAGAAAAATAAAAAATAAAGGTAACGCGAGTTAATGCAGTTTAGATGTTTGACAGCTTAAATCGAGATTTAAATAAATTACGTAGAGCAGCAGGAATTACAGACAGACGTAGTAAATATTTATTATTAAATAATGGGGAAAATCTCAATCCAGAACAGCTTGATAGATTAGAATTGATCTTAAAAAAATCAGAATGTTTGAGAATTGCATATCAGATGAAGGAAGAATTCAGAAAAATATATGAAACTAATTTAACCGTCAAGAAAGGGCAGGAAAAATTCAAAAAATGGCTGAATCATGCACAAATATTTTTTAGAGAATCTGCATCAACAATTGAGAATCATTTTGAAGGTATTTGCAACTACTTTGTTCATCGCACAACCAGTGGAGTGATGGAAGGAATTAATAATAAAATTAAGTTAATTATGCGACAAGGGTATGGCTTTTCTAATTTTGATAATTTTAGAAATCGCGTATTAGCTTGTTTTTTATATTAGATAAAATTATCACCATAAGTTCTGGAGAGCCGCAAAAACTTTTCCCATTGGATTGCTGTTTTTAATTTGCATAGTTGCCTCCTGCGGTAGCGTCGGAGTTATTACCTAGTTTAATTATAACTTATATGCAGGAGCGATCGCACGGGTTTCTCGTGAGCAATCTATATCAAATCCGATACCATCGTCTTGCATTCAGATCTCTATTCTCTCTCTGTGTCCTCTGTGTTCTCTGCGGTTAAATCACCTGACCATACAACCGGAAACGATAATATTAGTTGTACTAAAGAAGGACTAAAGTCCTCACTACGAACCTAAGATAATAATTTTAATGCTGATATTGACGTATATATATATTGCGGCACGGATTTCCATTATTTAATGATATGTCAAGTTGCAAAAGAAAGCAAGGGGCGAACTAAAAAAAAGTTGCCCCAGCTTTAATGAAAAACTACCTTTGATTCCAAGCCGCCGCTGCATCAGTGACAGCTTGCTCTACAGGTTTTTCGCCTAACATTGCCGCTTGCAAATTGTCATAAATTGCCTTTTGCAATTTCTTAACATCCTTGAGAGGCGGAATCAACAACTCGGCTTTATCCAACCCAGAAGCGCTGATAATCCTAGCTCGATCGCTCGAAGCAGCATCGGCAGGCACGCTCTTAAAATAACCGTCCTGCAAAGTCTCAACCGTGGAAGGCAAAACATTGGCAGCCTTGGCAAAAGCTAACTGATTTTGAGAGTTAGTTACGTACAAAGCAAACTTGACAGCATCATCAGGGCGCTTGCTATCGCGAGGGACAACTAAATTCATTACTGCCACAGTTTTCTTGCCAGTTTCTCCGGTAATTTGAGGCGCAGCAGTTGAAACAGCACCTATACTCGGAGCATTCTCCGCGATCGCCTTTAAAAACTGAGGCCCGGAACCCAACAAAGCAGTTTCTCCAGCTTGATAAAGCTCGATCGCCCTGCGGTGTCCCTGCACCAAAACATCCTGCGGTAACAGCCCGCCTTTGTACAAATCAACCCAATACTGAAAAACAGCTTTGCCCTTAGCTGTATTAAAAGCAGCCTTACCTTGAGCGTCCACCAACGGCACACCCATCTGCACGAAAGATTGCAACACTTCCGCCGAATCCTCCGGTACAAAAGTCGCAAAAAAAGCAAACTTACCAGTTTTCTCTTTTACCTGTTTTGCAACAGTTGCTAACTCGGCATAGGTAGCCGGAGGCTTGGTAATTCCAGCTTTTTTAAACAAATCCGTATTGTAAATAGTTACCGGAGTTGTCAGATACCAAGGAATGCCAAACGTCTTGCCCTCAAGTACACTAGCTTTCCAGATATTTGGGAGATAGCTCGATCGCACTTGCTGCGGAATCCGAGAGTCCAAATCCAGCCAAGCATTGCGCCCCGCCAACAGCGAAGCAAAATCAGGATTCAGGTTCACCACATCCGGCGCATTTTTCGCCGACACAGCCCCCAAAATCTTGCTTTCCATCGCCGACCAAGGCACGTCTACCCAGCGCACCTTCACTCCGGGATTTTCCGCTTCAAAACCGGCGATCGTCTTGTTGAAATACTCAGTAAACTGAGGTTGCAGTTGCATAGTCCAGAACTCGATCGCGTCGGCATTGTTGGTCTGGGAATTAACAGCCGGCTTGCTGCAACTTACCACCGCAGCCAGCAGCAGCCCCACCAGCCCAAACACAGCGAACAGTTGCCAAGATTTACGTTTCATAGGATTTAATTTGAGATTCAAGGTTGGCTAAGGAGAAAACAAGCATCGCCCTCCCAAAACCCGAGAGACTTAAGCGCCAGAGTTTGGCGTGCGGGCTTTGGGAGGGAGAGAGTCGGTTTTGCTGCATAACCGGCAGTTTTCGGTCGATCGAGTTTAAATTTGTTGACATTCGCAGCAGAATAGCTATTGTCAAGTAAATTGGATAGCATAAAATCGGAACTGGCGATCGCGCCACAAAGACTGTGCAGCGCAGAATCAGGCGGGATACCGAGATCGCTGCGATCGCAGTATCGGCGGGAGTTGGAAACCAATCTTCCAACAGCCAACGGCCCAATCAGGCTGGCAAGCGTACAACATAAAAAATACCAATTACCGACGACCCAATCCTATGGTTAACTTTTTCAAAGATCTACTTTCCCCACGCAAGCCAGGAATCGGGATCGAAATAGCCCCAGACCGCATCAACATCATTCAGCTCGAAAAGAAAACTCAGGGATTAAAACTAGCCACTTTGGCTTCAATAGAAGTTCCAGAAGACATGGTACAAGAAGGGCAAATAGTCGATCCGCCTGGAATTGCAGAACTAATACGCACTCTCCTCGCCGAAAACAAAATCAAAGCCAAGAAAGTAGCCACAGCCATTCCCGGCCGCGAAGCCGTGATCAGGCTAATTCCAGTTCCCGCAGAACTCAACGAAGAAGAACTCCGGGATTACATGAACGCAGAAGCAGGGCTGTACTTGCCGTTTCCCAGAGAAGACGCCGACGTAGACTATCAAAAAATAGGCCTATTTGTAGATGACGACGGCGTAGAAAAAGTGCAAGTGGTATTAGTTGCAACACGCAGAGAAGTTACCGATACCTACATCGAAACATTCAAAGAAGCCGGACTGGATATAGACGTACTAGAAGTAACCAGCTTTGCCCTGATCCGCACCCTCAAAGACCAACTGCAACAATTTTCGTCCCAAGAGGCCGCAGTTCTCACCGCTATAGAATTTGACAGTACCGAGTTAGCTATAGTAGTGGACGGCATACCGCAATTTAACCGTACCATCCCGATCGGCACCTACCAAATCCAGACCGCCCTCAACCAAGCCATGAACCTGCCTCCCACCAGAGACACCAGCGAACTGCAAGGCATGACCCTGCCAGTCACAGACACAATGGGCGCGTCTGGAGACACCAATCCCGGCACCAATGCGATGATTAAAGTATTGGGAGAACTAGCAGACGAACTCCGCCGCTCAGTAGACTTTTACCTCAACCAGAGCGAAGAACTCGAAGTAGCACAACTGTTGCTAGCAGGGCCAGGAGCTGCGATCGGCAAACTTGACGAATTTTTCATGCAAAGATTAAGCTTGCCGGCATCTCAAGTAGACCCAATCGAAACCCTAGGACTCGAAATCAGCGAAGAAATTAGCCCAGAACAGCGAGCAGGCTTAGGAGTAGCCTTAGGTTTAGGACTCAGGGAGGTAATGTGACCTAAGAGTTTTAGATAATAGAAAAACAGATTTGAGAATTTTAGGAAAAAGCTTCTTCCGCAAAAAGAAGCCCCCTGATGCACAAGGTAGAATATTGGAGGTAAAAGGTAAAAGGTAAAAGGTAGAATATCGGAGGTAGAAGCAACCACTTCCTTCAGTAGAAGGCAGAAAGTTGTTTCTTTCTTCCCTAAATAAATCCTTCACTTATACCGGCAATCTGGCGCTCTGTCTAAAATCTAAAATTTCAAATTAAAATCTATAGCAACAGCCAAGACGGTTGGGACGTTCTTAATTGCTCAAACCATGCGGCAGATGGCACCTTCCATAGGATTTCCTCCTTCTTCCTTCTCTCCTAAATAACTAAAACCTTCTTCCTGACATCCGTTACATCCGTTACAGAATTCCTTGCCGAACTTCCTTCTGCTATAAAATCGAGTGAAGCCATGTACAGCCTAGATATTAATTTTCTCAACGATCGCCCCGACTACAAACCAGTCACAGCAGCCAAAAGCTCAGCTAGAAGAAGTTCCGGGGGAGCCAAAGACCAACTGCCCCTAATTGGGGCGGGGCTGTTTGCCTTGGGTCTCAATGCCGCCGTCATGGGCGCCTGGTGGTGGGCGACCAGCCAAAATAGCAGCTTGGCTACAGAACAAGCAAACATCGAACAAGAACTGGCAAGGTTAAGCACTCAAGCCAACGCCATCAAAGCCATCAACGCCGAAACCGACAAAGTTACCGCCGAATACAAAGCATTAGCCGGAGTATTCGACCAAATTAAACCTTGGTCGGCGATGCTGCAAGACCTGAGTGCCCGCACTCCCGCCGGACTGCAAATTGCCAAAATCGAGCAAATCGACCCCAGTCCCGCCGCCGTTGCAGCAGCACCGCCTCCCCCCCCACCAACTCCCGCCGCTTCCCCCGGCGCGAGTCCATCCCCCGGCGCGAGTCCATCCCCAGCTAGCCCTACGCCGGTGGCTGCTCCTATCCCAGTCGCCCCGCCACAGGCGGCAAAAGTACAAATTTCAGGGATAGCCAGTACCTTTGCTCAAGTTAACGACTTTATGCTTCTAGTCCAGCGCTCTCCTTTCTTCCTCAACACCGATACCAAACTGGTAGCGGCCACATTAAAAAGCAACCCCACCCAATTACAAGTACGCAACCCAAACGCAGCAGCAGCAGAACTTCCCAAACTGCGGCCGGTGGTGGAATATAAAATTGAAACAACGCTCAGCCCGACTGGCGCCTCCGAGTTGCTCCCCGAGCTGCGGAGCAAGCAAGCAGACGGGCTAGCAATACGGATAGAAACACTTCAAGAAAAAGGAGTGCTAGAACCACAAAAAACAGAGGTGAAAAAACCATGACAGCAGAGTTTATTCCCAGCGGGGCACAAGCAGAAGAAGCAGGGACTCAGGAAATATTCGGCATTAAGCTGACACCCCAAGTCCAAGCAATAGCCATCGCGGTTCTCGGCCTCGGAGTAGCCGGCTACATCGGCTCCCAGTTCGTACTCCCCGAATTCCAAAAAAGCGACGAAATCAAGCAAAAAATTGCCGCCAGCAAGCAAACGCAAGTCGAATTGCAAACTCTAATTCTCAAAAAGTCAGAAGCACAAGCAAAGCAAGAAGAAGCCAAACAGCGCCGGGCCAACGTGACGGCAATGTTTGCCAGCGACGCAGGCTCCAACACTCTGCTGTTTGACATGAACCAACTGGTTAATCGGATCAACGCTGGCGTGCAAGGGGACGACCTCAAGGCTAAAATTACCAAATTTGAGCCGGATGTCCCGCCAGCAGGAGCACCAGCACCTGTGCCGGGAGCTCCTGACCCTGATATTCTCAGCGATACGTCCTTCGGGCCGTCCCTGGCTGGCAAGCTCAGACGCAAAAAATATAAGGTAGAGTTTGAAGGCAGTTTCGCTCAAACCCGCAATTTCATGCGTAACTTGGAGTTGATGCAGTCGCTGTTGGTAGTGAAAAATTTGAAATCTGAATTGGTAGCAGCAACTGGGACACTAAATGTCGATTTTTTGAAGGGAAGAATAGTCCCTGTGGAGCAGCCGCAAACTAAAATTAAAACGACTTTTGACTTGCACGCACTGCTGCCGTTAAAGCAAGAAGAAAAACCGCCAACTCCGGCTCCAAGTCCTGCTGCTCCAACTCCTCCTGCTAAGTAGCAGTAGTTGGTCAGATATTAGGTATTCTGAGTCGCTATAGCCTTTCGAGATCCCATATGAGGGACTCGTGGGCATGGGCCAAACAGTGCATAGGGCATGGGTAGAAGTCCCCATACCTCACAATGCTTGAGAACCGAAGAAGGCGTTCTCAAGTAATTCAGGTACTCACGATCGCAATTGGCAATTCCCTTCTACGAAAAGCAACCAATAATGCTATAAATGCCCCATGCCCCATGCCCCATGCCCCATGCCCCATGCCCCATGCCCATAAATAATATAAGTGTAGAGGAGAGAACGTGAAACAGCATCTACGGTTAAGTGGAGGACTCTTGAGCAGCGTTGCCGGAGTTCTGATCGCCCAAGCGCCCGTCTCGGCCGCGCCGACTAAAGTCACAGGAGTGCAAGTAAGTCAAGCTAATAATGGCGTAAGTATTGTTCTAGCTACCGAAAAGGGCGATCGCCCGCAAGTTTTTGCCATCAACAACGGCAATACTTACCAAGCCACAATTACCAACACCCAGCTCCGCCTGCGCCAAGGCAACAGCTTCCGCCAAGATAACCCAGCTCCGGGCATTTCCTCAGTAGAAATCACCCAGGTAGAAGCTAACAGCATCCGCGTTGTAGTGGCAGGAACCAACGGAATTCCCAACGGACAAGTTGTCCCCGGACAAGGCCAAAACATCGTCCTCAGCGTTGCCGGACAGGGCGGGACAGCCCAGTCTGCCCCAGCAACACAGGCTGCATTGCCCTCGCTAAACCAAGCCCAAAATGTACCTCCGCCACCTCCAGGACTGCCGCTGAGCCCAACAACTTCCCGGCCTGCCCCCGTCCGCACGTCGCAAACCCCGGGCGTGATGCTGCAAAATCCCGAAGTTACTATTACTAGGAACGATCGCCCGCCCCTCCCCAGCGAAATACAATCTCAGAACAATCAAGCTCCGTCTTTCCAGCCCCGGGCTGTAGCGCCACCCTTGGGAGATATCGCGGTTTCTAACATCGCGCCGGCTGGGGCAAATATTGAACTGAGTTCGGGAGAACGCATCCCCCGTTTGGTGCTGCGCGATGCCCCAGTCCGCGACGTTTTAGCTCTGCTGGCCCGCGCTGCCGGATTGAACATTGCTTTTACAGGCGGCGGGGCCCCCGGCCAACCAGGCCAAGCCGCTCCGGCGGCCGCACCGGGAGCAGCAGGAGGCGCCGATGAAGGGCCGAAGATTTCCTTGGACATCGAAAATGAGTCGGTGCAAGATGTTTTCAACTACGTGCTGCGAATCAGCGGGCTGCAAGCCAACCGCGTCGGGCGCACGATTTTTGTGGGTTCTAATTTGCCTCTGGACTCCCGCAATATTATCGTTCGGACGCTGCGACTCAATCAAGTCAGATCTACGGATGCAGCTAACTTTTTGAGCGCTCAAGGTGCGGAAACTCAACTCCCCATTACTCGGGTGACTATTCAAACCGTGGGCCAGGGAAATACGGCGCGGGATGTGGAAATTCGGGAACCGGACATTAAGGCAATTGGCGCTAAGGATGGCAACGGGCCGCTCTTGCTGAGGGGACTGTCGGTGCTGGCGGATGCGAGGCTAAATTCGATCACTTTGGTGGGCGATCCGCGCAAAGTTGATGTTGCAGTAGCTTTCTTAACTCAGCTAGATTTGCGCCGCCGTCAAGTGGCTGTCAACGTCAAGGTGATCGATGTCAACTTGCTGGGAAACAACAGAAGTAGCAGCAGTTTCTCTTTCGGAATTAATAACAATTTCTTTGTCAATGAGGAGGGAGTAGCAAGTCTCAATTTTGGTGGCTTGCGGCCGGCTACAGTCGGTGATGTCAACAGTGCCAACAATCGATCGACTCCGCCGGTCGTCGCCAACCCCATAGGAGCCACGGAACCCATCTTCGATCAGAAGGGCAATTTACTCAACGTGCCTCTAGCAGGGACTGCTAGCTACGATCGGAATGGCAATTTAATCGTGCCTAACAGTGGCGGGTTGTTCCTCCGCCCGTCAGCAATTACTGGTGACCCCAGACGAATTGGGGTTGAAACTTACGAGCCTGGCGGTGGCCCTGCGACTTTCGCCCTGTTCCCGCTGTTGCAATATCCGAGGAGGTTCCTGTCGGCGTTGCAGGCAACTATTGAAACCCGGAATGCCAAAATCCTGACCGATCCAACTCTGGTGGTTCAAGAAGGAGAAACGGCGAATGTGAATATTACTGATGAGGTAATCACTAACATCACTCAGCAAACGCAGACGACGGGAAATACAAGTACCACAACCACGACGGCTGTGAAAGATAAGGCCGGTTTGCAGTTGGGGGTGGCGATCGATCGGGTTGATGATAATGGCTTTGTTTCTTTGCGGGTGAACCCGGTTATCAGGACTCCGGGATCCACTCGAGATCTGGCGACGGGCGGGAACACCAATCAGATAACGCTGCTGGGTGAGCGAGCGTTGCAGTCTGGTTTAATTCGCCTGCGGGACGGTCAAACTTTGATTGTTTCGGGGATTATCCGCGACGAAGAACGGATTACAGCCAACAAGATTCCGATTTTGGGAGATTTGCCGATTATCGGTTCGCTATTCAGAAGTACCAATAAGGACAACCAGCGGGCAGAGTTGATTGTATTGCTGACTCCCCAGATTTTGGATGATAGCGATCGATCGAACTTTGGCTACCAAAACAACATCAGTCCCGACGCCCGCCAACTGTTGCAGCGCAGTCAACCCGTCCAGCCCAGACAGTAGTCATCGGACGAAGGAAGAAGGAAGAGGGAAGAAGGAAGAGGGAAGAAGGAAGATAGAAGAGGTGTCAACTTAAGGTCAAAAGTCGTGCCGGCGTGCTGTCTGACGATTTGCCGAGTCTAGATCCCCCCTAACCCCCCTTAAGAAGGGGGGGACAAGAGCGTCGTCCAAGTCCCCCGACTATCCGGGAGAGGGACAGGATTCTTCTCAAAGTCCCCCTTCTTAAGGGGGATTTAGGGGGATCTAGACTCGGCTATAAACGAGAGATACAAACGACTCTCCGGGAAGAGGGACAGGATTCTTCTCAAAGTCCCCCTTCTTAAGGGGGATTTAGGGGGATCTAGACTCGGCTATAAACGAGAGATACAAACGACTATCCGGGGAGAGGGACAGGATTCTTCTCAAAGTCTCCCGACTATCGGGGGGATTTAGGGGGATCTAGACTCGGCTATAAACGAGAGATACAAAGGTTTTTAGGCCATTGGTGACACGAATTGGAAGAGAGAAGAGGTTCGAGGAAAAGAAATTTTTATTTTCCCCTTGACAATTCAGACTTTATTCCTTTTAATTCACCTTCTTTCTCTCAGAAGCAATCAGGAATCAGGAAAAAAAGTTTTGTTTAACCCTTGACAAATGACCTTTTATTCCTTCTATTTATGCTTTTTCCCTCATTTCAAATCCACGGAGGCGAGAAATCTTCTCTCCAAAGAGGTATTTTTTTACCGAAATTTAGGTATTAATTTAAAAAATTGTCCAAATCCATATAAATTAAAGGTTCCACCGATCCATAACGGTCGGCAAGACTTTAGAATAATGCAGTGAAAATTAGATGCTGTCGGGTTTTCAGCAACTAAAAACGAAAATTCCTTTTCTGACCAATTACCCTAGGGTAATTAGTATTCAGCAGGAGTTCTTAATTGGGGAAGCGGGCTGGAGTAATAGGGGACAACCCAAACGCTCCCAACCCAAACTCCAATACAGTTACAACTCACAGCTAATAGTTGAACTCTGTTTAACGTATTTTGCAAATCCCAGAAGGAGTTCGGAATGAACAAAGGTGAATTGGTTGATGTAGTGGCCGAAAATGCTAGTGTCACGAAAAAACAGGCAGATGCCGTTTTGAGTGCAGCCTTGGAAGCAATCATGAAAGCTGTCTCCGACGGCGACAAGGTGACATTGGTCGGTTTTGGCTCGTTTGAGTCGCGGGAACGCAAGGCCCGGGAGGGTCGCAATCCCAAAACTGGCGACAAGATGGAAATCCCGGCAACTAAAGTTCCTGCATTTTCCGCAGGTAAGTTGTTCAAGGACAGAGTTGCACCGCCGAAAGAACCCAAAATTTAATTGGTGAACTGAGTCTTGATTAGACCTGTACACGGTGGGAATTTAGCTTGGGCAGCCGCATTGGCTGGCTGCCCTCCCTCTGCTATTCTCGATTTTTCTGCCAGTATCAGTCCTTTGGGCCCTCCTGAGTCTGCCCTGGCTGCGATTCAAGCTCATTTGAGCAGTCTCACGGCTTACCCAGATCCGGATTATGGAGAGCTCCGGACTGCTTTGGGTGAAGCATTGAATGTTGATCCGGATTGGATTTTGCCGGGGAATGGATCGGCGGAATTGTTGACTTGGGCGGCTCTTGATTTGTCGAAGCTGGAGGCGACTTATTTGGTGACTCCGGCTTTTGGCGATTACTGGCGGGCTCTTTCGGCTTTCGGCGCGCAGGTGCTCGATTGTCCTTTGGATCTGAAATCGTTGAACCCGGAGACTGGTAACGGGTTAGTAACGGATGATTTATCGGTTTCTAACGGTTCCCTTGTCTCTCCTTCTTTCGCTCTCCCGGTTCCTCTTGCTCTCGGTGCCGATCGAGCTTTGCTGCTAAACAACCCTCACAATCCTACGGGTTTGCTCTTCGGTAGGGAGGCGATTCGGCCTTATTTGGAGCAGTTGGGTATGGTGGTGGTGGATGAGGCCTTTATGGACTTTCTACCGCCAGCAGAGCAGCAAAGTTCGATCGCTCTTGTTGAGGAATTTCCGAATTTGGTGATTTTACGATCGCTCACCAAATTCTATTCTCTGCCGGGGCTGCGGATGGGATGTGCGATCGCCCATCCCGACATCCTGCGTCGCTGGCAGTTGCTGCGCGATCCTTGGCCTGTGAATGCCTTGGCGGCGGCTGCGGCTGCTGCTATGGTGCGAGATGCTGCTTTTGAGCGGCAAACTTGGGATTGGCTGCCTGTGGCTCGGCGAGAGCTGTTTGAGGGTTTGGCTGATTTACCCGGTTTGCGGCCAATGGCTGGGGCGGCTAATTTCTTGTTAGTTGAGTCGTCGGTGTCGGTGGCTGCAATTCAAAAAAGTCTGTTGCAACAACACCGGATTTTGATTCGAGATTGTTTGAGTTTTCCTGAGTTGGGCGATCGATTTTTCCGAGTCGCCGTGCGCGGGAGGGCGGACAATCTGCGATTGATTGCTGGACTTGCCGATGTCTGTTGTCAGTTGTGAATCCCCTGATGTTGCTGGGAGTGCGAGATGTTTCTTGCATTGCGAGAGAGATGCTCGCACTCTTATAAATTATTTGGAAGTAATAATATATTCTCGCTCGCGCTGTTGATTGATTTTTTGAACGAACCGCGAAGACGCGAAGGACACGAAGAAGGAGAAGAAGGAGAAGAAGGAGAAGAAGGAGAATAAAGAAATAGAAATATAAAGATTCGCTGGTATTTTTAAGCTTGCTATGACAAATGACAAATGACAAATGACAAATGACAACTGACAACTGACAACTGACCACTGACTATTTATGCTTGATTATGATTTAGTGATTATTGGTGGAACAGCAGCCGGACGTTATGCTGCTTTGACTGCAACTAATTTCCCGGCTCGCGTTGCTTTGGTGGAACCGCTCAGTAATTCCCAAGATTTGCCGGCGGGGGGGAAAGAGTCGATCGCCCTGGGTTTGAAATACAACCAAACTTTGAGGGAGGCTGCTCGTTTTGCTCACCAGATTAGCCACCCACAGTTCGGACTTCGCCCAGATCTGGCTAATTCCGAAATGCCGATCGCATTGCAGTTTAACGGGGTTAAGAAGTGGGCTGACGGCGTTGTTTCTAATTTGTCAGAAATTGACGATCTTGGCGTTTTAGCTGCTCGCGGGGTTGATATTATTTTTGGTAATAGCGAGTTTGTTGCCAAACCGAATTTGGCTTTGATTGCGGGCGATCGGAAATTGCGATCGCGCTGTTATTTGCTAGCTTGTCCAACAATGCCTGCAATTCCCAATATTGAAGGACTTTCGTCTGTCGGCTTTTTTACTTCCGAAACAGTCGGGGAATTAGCAAAACTGCCAAAGTTGCCGAAAAGTTTGGCTGTAATCGGTGCAGATCCCAGCGGTGTCGAAGTGGCTCAGATTTTTTCTCGGCTGGGCGTTGCTGTGACTTTGGTGGTGAAAAGTTCGCAGATTTTGGCTAAAGAAGACCGCGAGGCTGCTGGTTTGGTGCAAGCTGGAATGGAAGCTGAAGGAGTGCGGATTCTGACTGCGACTGAGGTGACTCAAGCTAGGATGATTGACGGTAAAAAGTGGATTCAAGCTGGGCCAAGGGCGATCGAAGCTGAGGAGATTTTTCTCGCCGCTGGCCGCGGACACAATTTTGCATGGTTAAATCTGGAAGCTGCTAGGGTTAAATTTAACGATCGCAGGTTGATTTTAAATGAAAAGCTGCAAACAACTAATTCTCGAATTTACGCTTGTGGCGATGTTGCTGGCGGTTATTCGTTCCCTCATATCGCCAATTGCGAAGCTGCGGTGGCTGTGAAAAATGCTTTGTTTTTGCCGATGTTTCACATAGATTATCGCGGAATTCCTTGGGCAGTTTTTTCCGATCCGCAGTTGGCGAGAGTTGGCTTGACAGAAGCGCAAGCAAGGCGACGTTTTGGAGACGATCTGATTGTGGCTCGGGAATATTTCAAGAATGTTGAAAGAGCTCAAATGTCCGGGGAGACAACGGGTTTTTGTAAGATTGTCGGGCGGCGTGACGGGGAGATTTTGGGAGCGACTATTGTCGGCCCGCAAGCTGCGGAGTTGATTCATGCGATCGCCTTTGCTGTGCGTCACGGAATGAAGGTTGAGGCGATCGCCGAACTTCCTTATATTTGGTCGAGTTTTTCGGCAATTAACGGTCAAACTGCTGCTGTTTGGGAGTCGCAGCGTCTCCGCAGCAATACTTTTATGCAGAATTTATGGGAGAATTTGTTTCACTGGCGCAGGTATTGGAATTGATAGTTTTGGGCATGGGGCATGGGGCATGGGGCATGGGGCATGGGGCATGGGGCATTGGGGTGCGGGTAGTCAGAAACCGGGTTTTTTGGGAGAATGCTTTGTTATGGCGTGCAAATTGGGAAAAAAACCCGGTTTCTGAATGATTAAACCGCAGAGGCCGCAGAGAGCGCAGAGGAAGAGAAGAGAGAAAAGCCCTTGATTTAGTGGCCGATTATGAATATGATAATCAATATCAAAACTTGAAATACAGTCTAGACACACTACTAACTACCCGAGGTTTGATTCATGGATTGCAAAACTGCTACTTTGGTTTACGAAACAGGAAATCCCCTGGAAAACATTCGCAAGATGTTTCCCGAAGCTTGGCAATTTTTGACAGCTCAGTCTGCTGCTTTTGTGGCTGGTAAAGATGATGCTTTTGATGCAGAGATTAAAAAGTCGATCCTCTCCGAGGGCTGCGCTAACGGCAAAACGCCTTTTGAGTTCAGAATTACTCACCGCGACGATACGGAACAATTGACAAAAGATATCTCTGAGTTGTTGGGCGATATCACTTCTCGCTTACTTTTGGAACAGCATTTTTCTCAAGTTGTCGGTCGTCCTATTTATTTCAGCACAATTTGCTGCTCCAGTCACCTGACAGCCGATCGCGAATTGACATTAGACGAAGTTTTGCCGATTCAGCGGGCTGCGGTTAAGTTGCAATAGTTAAGCTGTTGTTCTAATTATTGCGGGCGAGAGTGCAACGCTGGATTTGACGATCGCTGGTACAATGCGATCGCACGCCATTCTCGCCCCTGAAAGGTTTCTCGCGACTGGGCCAACTTGCAGGGCTGCTAAACCACCAGTTACAAATAATTCGCATCCAGCCCAACGCAGGTGTTTGTCTAAAACTGGCAAACCTTTAACAATTTCAATCGGATGAGTTTCTAGCATTTCCTCGAACAAAGGATCGGCTGTAATATCTAATTTAGTGCCGGTTGCCAGCCAAATGCGATCGACAAATAACATCTCCCCACCGCTACAATCAACAGCCCATCTGTTATTTTCCCACCGAACTCCAACAACTTCGCACTCTTCGTGAAATTTCAGTTTTTGGCTGTGAGACAACCTGCGTAACTGCGTCATGATTTCCGGTGTCATCGAGCCGCCATTGCGAGCTTCTTGAATAGCTTCCCAACGTTTATGACAATCAGCTTCAGCGGCGAATCCTTTCAGGTATTTTGGCCCCAACCAACCAGCTTCGGCATCAAATAGTTTTTCTTGGAAATAGCGCCGCGTCATTAACATCACTTTTGATCCTCTGGCAATTGCTCCTACTGCTAAATGTCCGCTAGTTAGCCCGCCACCGACAATTAATATTTGTTCTCCTGATAATTCTAAATTTCGTAAATCTACTTGACTAGAGTGGCGAATTCTTTCGGCGGGATGCTGTGTTTTAATTTGATTTACCCAGGCTGGGAAATTCAGTTTTCCGCCGCCTGTGGCGACAATTACTCGGCGGGCGATCGCACTTTTGCCATCTTCAAACCACAGGCGAAAACGGTCAGATTTCGGCTGAATGCGAGTTACTTTTGCTTTGATAACTCGATCGCCCAAATCCCACCGTTTAACTGTATCAGCGCAAAATTCCTCAAATAACCGACTTCCTGGCAAATCGTAGGGGGGAAACAATTCGGAGGAGCGATTTTCGGCAAACCTCCGCAATTCGTAAGGGTTGGGATCAGGGTGGTGCACTGCGGGCGATCGCAAATGCCCAATTTCTAAAGCTGCAAATTGCCTCCGCCACTGTGTCAGCCATTCGCCGCTCGGATCGAATGCTAAAAGTTTATCCCGCAGGCAGTTGCGTTTTTGCAAAATGTGTGCAGTTAGAGTTAGGGCGTGGGGCCCAGCGCCGATTAAAGCTAAATCAATTTGGGGCGGCGTAGCTGCTGATGTCGCTTGCATGGAGAATTGCTGATTTGCGAATGATAACAATTCTCATTATAGGTCGATCGAGCATTTCCGCTTGCAGGTTTCCAAATAGACTGTATTCCAAGCATTCGCTCTCAATTCTAGGAATTATCTGCGTTAATCAGTGTTAAGGAGCCTCATATCTGCGGTTGCTCTGTCGATCGAAGATTTACGCAACTCTAAGGCAGCGCCACAAACCTGTAATCATTGCCTTGGCGTTGAACCTGTACTAAAATCGCTTTGTTCCATCGATCGCCCGTTGGCAAAAACCTCACATCTTCACTCGCACCAGAGGTAACGAAATTCGGAGCCCTAAGTGCTTGTTGCAATCCTTCTCGCGTATTGCTGCGCTGCAAACCGCTGATAATAGCTTTAGTCGCGTCAAAACTCGTAGCGGTTCGCCAATTCACGGCACCTCCCCACTTTTGAATCGCATTCTTAGAAAATGGGTTGTTGGGATTAGTGTCAGGATGCCACGGAACCGACAAAACCAGCCCGTCAACGTCTTTGTTCCCCTCTTTTACCGTTTGAAAGGTGTACAGTGTCGTGCTGCCGTAGAGTGCTAATTTGCCAGCATTGAGGCGAGCTAGGTCGATCGCGCGATCGATGCGATCGATATGAGGTGCTAGCATTAACGCTTGTGCACCTTTGCTAACAGCATCAGCAATGCTAGCACTCGAATTAAAAGTTGGCGTTGAAAAGTCACAAACTGTAGGCACTACCTTGCCACCCAAAGCCGAAAACGACGAAACAAATTCATCCTTAAACGATACGTTATCAGGAGCTTGAGAATCATAACAGATAGCAACATTAGTTTTGCCAGCTTTCTTAACCATATATTCTGCTAAAGGAGCCGCCATCGATTGAATCGCGGGGACTGTCCGAAAAATATAGCTACCGAAAGCTGATAAATTGTTAGCAAAGCTAGTTGGTGTAACCATCACCAATTTTTTTTCTTGATAAATGGGAGCAGCAGCCAAAGAAGCATTGCTAGCATTGTGCCCGATGACTGCTAAAATTTTCTGATCCTTTACGAATTCGGTTGCAACTTCTTTGGCAAAATCTGGACTGTTGTCATCGTTGGCAATCAAAACTTGCAAACCCGCACCATTAATCCCTCCCCCAGCATTAACTTCCTCTTGAGCTTGGGCAACTCCTCGGAGCATTTCTTGGGCTACATTCGGGTTAGTGCCAATCGGAACGCTGACGGCTATTTGCAGAGAATTATCATTGTTGATTTTGGCATTATTTAAATAAATTAGAGTCTCTGGATCGTTGCGATTTTGTTGCAGCGATTCCCGAAAGTTTTTAACAGCTTCTTTGTAATTACCCTCAGCAAAAGCTTTGACACCTGCTTGTTTTCCTGCTGTTGTTTGCGATGGCATCAATATCTTATCTCCCCAACTGAGACGACTGTTACCAGAAACTAATCTAGGTGCAGTGCTGCCATTTAATATCTGTGGAATAAACGTGAATGCACCCCAGGCAATCAAAGGAAATGCAATAAAAACAATTGGGGGCGGGCCTTTCCTTTTTTGAGGTTGCTGATACATAATTAGTTCTCCTGCACTAGATTTTGTTTAGATACTTTGATTTCTGTCAGCATTTCCTGGCACAGTCTAATAAATCTGTTACTTACCAGCAAATACTCCCGCTTACAACCTGTAGAAATATCTACATATAGCCCTTCTCAGATAGGTGAGGTACGTTGTTGGGCTTTAGCCCTCTGAGTTTAAGCGGTTATATAAGCTGTCAGTCATACCTCATGTTTTTGAGAAAGGCTATATATTTGATTTAGCTCGACGAGCGCAATATTAGCTGCTAGGCTTTGGCGACATGAGTTTCTTCCTGTCCTAGGTTTATATGATGATTATGAATAAAAGCTTTTTTAAAGTCAATTCATAAAGTCATTGGATGGACTCATAAAAATCATATTATTAAGTTCATAAAAGTCATATTCGCCTAGGTTGGCTTCAATAACTCATCTCATGCCTGTTGTATTACCGCAATAAAACGTGTTTGTAGTGAGGACTTTAGTCCGCATCATCCGAGGACTAAAGTCCTCACTACGAACCAACTTTATTGGGAGCGTTCTTTTCGGACATGATAGAATTCTTCCACAATACTGTGTATGTGGCTCAAAACAGCAGTTGGGCGATCGCTCTTTCCGAGCGTAATATGTGTTCCTTGCACGCGGAGAGTAGAAGCTACGTTGCGATCGCGCCTGCCCTCACTGCTTCTATATTCCCTACACGCGCGGTTTAAAGTTTAAGAATTGTGTCAAACTTTCTCTAATTGTAACAAAAGCAAATTGTCAAGTCCCTCAAATGAGTTGTCACACAAACTTCTAGTAATACTATTTTTCTAAAGATCCGATAGAGATCGAGGACGACAAGAAATTGTAATTTATCCACTTTCCCTGTTTTCTAAAGTTTTTCATAACTTGACAAAAATGGTATAAATCTATCTAAACCTTTGGATGAAATCAAGGTTTATGTAGGTTATTGGTGGGGTGGGGGCGGGTTTATTTAGATTGTTTGTATTTGTTAGATATTGTGGGTGAACCCGCCCCTACCAACCAAATTTTTAGATGCAACCGTAAATTCAAATGTACATTTTTCCCCGATTTGTAGGGGCGGGTTCGCCAACAATAATCGTCAATAACCCACAATCTTGTAAACCCGCCCCCACCCAACAGTAATACCATTTTTCTAAAGATCCGATAGAGATAGAGGACGACAAGACATTGTAATTTATCCACTTTCCCTGTTTTCTAAAGTCTGTCATAACTTGACAAAAATGGTATAACAGCGAGGTGAAGGAATTATTGGCTTTTGCTAAATCTTCACTAAAATATGGCGTAAGATATGCAAGTTTTTCTTGATGTACTTTGCATATCTTACGCCAGAAGTCTTCAAAAACGGAGAGGGTGGGATTTGAACCCACGTTAGAGTCACCCCTAAAGTAGATTTCGAGTCTACCGCATTCAACCGCTCTGCCACCTCTCCAATAAACTTGGGATGCGAGCTAAAAGTATTTTACCGCACTATGCGCCACATTGTAAATCCTTACAGAAAAGAAGTTTGATTTTCTTCCGATTCCAGAGTCGTCTTAAATCCCCCTGCTGGCGTCCACTGAAGAGCTCCGTCGCGCCCTGTCCAGAAAATCTGGGTTTTGCTTTGGCGCAGTTGGGCGGCGGTTTCTGGGTCGATTTCGTCCGCAGATGCGATCGCCACTTGTGGCCGAACTGCACCCAATAACTCCGCTGTCAGGGTTTTTCCCGACCACAACAGCACTTCTACCCGCTTCAATGTTCCCGTGGCTGCTAATCTCTTTGATAACATACTTTGCGCTTCCGGTGTCATTTCACCGACAAGCAACCAAGTGCGTGAAGCGAAGCTATCCCGAAGGGAATCGCCCACCAGCAATTCTACCACCGGGATTTCGGCATCCACGAACTGCAACCGCGTCAAACCCAGATCAATTTTGCTGTCAGTTTCTAAAGGAAAGTAAACGCCTTGGCGAGATTGGACAGCCGTCATAAATTCCTGATTGCTGCCGCGATGAATTTGTTTGGGAGCGTTATTATCATAAAATGTTTTAATTGGCAAGCGTTGTAATAATTTTCCCCAACCGCCGCTCAAACCTAAATGACCGTGAGTGGCGATCGCAAAATTTACAGAATTAATTCCTTGCTGCTGCAAAAAAGGCAATACTGTAAACCTCACCGTATTTTCATCACCAGTATTAATTAGCGCCACTTTTCCCTTATCTTGAATCACTAAAACTGGTTCATCAGATGTCGTCGCCAGTAAAGTAACTTGAAACAAAGATGCTTGAACGTGCCAAGCTGGTAAAACTATGATACTAATTCCCGCCATCAGCGCCAGCGGTAAAATCCAAGCCGAAGAAATCCGCAACGCAAAAACTCGGCTTTTCCCTTTCTTCCCTCTCCCATTTCCTTGATTCTTGCCTTTTCCTAATTCCTGTTTCCCTCTCCTATCTTCCTGTTTCCCTTTTCCCTCGGACTTTTTCCTTATATCCGTTACATCCGTTACATCCCGCACATTGCTCGTTGCCGAACTTCCCCCCAGCCAAACCCAGCAGATTAAACTGTAAAGCGCGATTAGCTGAAACACCGATACTTGACCGACTGCTACTGAATTACCGGGCAATTGCGAGAAATATTCGGCGATCGCAATTAACCCCTTTGCCGGATAGTCAAGCAATTGCGCTAACACACTCCCAGCCGGCGGAAAAATCAATCCAGCCAAAGCGCTAACCATCCCGCCAATACTCAAAATCCACAGTAAAGGAGCCGCAATAATATTGACTAAAATGCTGTAAGGTGATACCACACTAAAAACGTAAAGTAGCAGCGGTAGCACCCAAACCGAAGCGGCGATGGGAACCACCAGAATTGAAGCGATCGCAGGCGGCATCCAGTCGAACTTTGCCATCAGCGGTGGCGCTGTCACCACTAATCCCAAAGTCGCCAAAAAACTCAGTTGAAAACCTAAATCCCAAATCCACAAAGGGTTAACTAGCAGTAAAATAGTAGCAGCGATTAACAGCAATCCCAACGGCTTAACTTCGCGACTTAGTACCAAAGCAAATAGTGTACCAAATCCCATCAAGGCGGCGCGGCAGATGGAAGCTTCAAAGCCTGTTAATCCCACCAGCAAAAATAAAGCACCGACGCCAAAACCAAATTGTAATTGTTTGGAAAAACGCCTGGTTAAAGCTAAAACTAAACCCAAAACCATCGAAACTTGAGTACCCGAAGCTGCGATCGCGTGGGCCAATCCAGCCTGCACAAAAGAGTCGCGGATGTTGTAAGGTAAATCAACTGCTTGTTTGCCCAGGGCGATCGCACTAATCAACGGCCCTTCGGGAACACTCAACTGCGATACTTGCGATCGCACAATCCGCATCCGCATCGCTTGAATTGGCGACGGCTGCATCCCGGTTGACTCCCAGAAAGCACCCATTTTGGTGTTAAGTCGGTTGACATCCGCGATCGCATTTTCTCTCTTCCAGTCAATCTGACGCCCTTTGAGTCCTGCAAAAGCCCCTTCTCTGGCTAAATATGCTTGAAAATCAAAAGCCCCTGGATTCGACGGCGGCTGCGGTTTGTACAACGAGCCCACAACTGCGACTGTATTGTCGGCGTACAAGCCCGTTGCTTGCAGCAGGGGTACTGTAACGTAGAGTTTGCCGGATACTGGGCGGTTGACGACTACTCCTCCTTCGCCGCCGTTGATTTCGCTAACTGCATCCGTATCTAGCCAAAATTGCGATCGACCCGATCGAGTTAATCGGGGCGTACTAGCCAGTCTACCGCGAACTGTCACCGCCACTTCTTGAGTGTTTCCACCAACGGGAATCAGTTTGCTGATGTCATTCATTGCCGGTTGGGGCGATCGAATTGCAAAATAAATGCTAGCCAAAAATGCGATCGAACCCGCGACAGCCCACACCCATTTTGCTCTCGGCAGCATCTCAAGCAAACTCAATTTTTCCCTCGTCTCTAAGGGTTCCTCCAGACCATTTTCTTTAGTTCTGCTGCGTCTTTTATTAGTGGTTTTGAAAGAATTCCTTGTATATTTTAACAACAATTTTGGCATAGCGACTGCGACCGCTATTCCTAAAGCAAATATTGCGTATCTACCCCAAGAAACTCCTGTAGATATCAATCCCACAATGTAGGCAAGACAGAAAATGACACCCGTTGCTTGATTCATTAATTAGAAACTATGGAATAAGTCATTGGTCATTGGTCATTAGTTATTAG
Organism: Microcoleus sp. CAWBG58; assembly: GCF_020883045.1. Taxonomy (NCBI): domain Bacteria; kingdom Bacillati; phylum Cyanobacteriota; class Cyanophyceae; order Oscillatoriales; family Microcoleaceae; genus Microcoleus; species Microcoleus sp. CAWBG58. The sequence goes on from NZ_JAHRFA010000012.1 coordinate 20,704, forward strand.
TCATTAGTTATTAGTAGGTCAACTGTCAACTGTCAACTTTCATCAGGGACAATGAAATAAATAGAATCCATCGTTCCCGCAATTTAATAACGTCCTGACTGTCTTGGTAGTTACTAAGATTAGCAATTTTTGCGATCGCAAATACAGTTTGTTTTACTTTTCCAAACCGCACAGTTTAAGCTAAAAACTCGATATTTAGATTTGATTTTTGGACTGGATTCCCCTAAATTCTGCTAAAAAATGGCAGTAGGAGTTGACTTTAAGCACTCCAGTCATGTTCCCGGTTTAAGAGACACTTTGGGTCTTTTGTCCCCCCTTTTTTAAGCTGAGTTAGGGGGGACAAGAGCTCATCTTAACGACAACAGACTGGTACTACCCTAAATAGACAGACCTAATTTTAAACCGAAAGCCGCGTGCAGCACCATAAGTGCCAGGGCAGTTGTTCCCAAATAAGCGTGAACCGCCCGCAGTGCCAGCTTATTGCCTCCAAAACCTGTAAGCGAAATCAAGCTACCAGCAGCGAGCAAAACCAGCACTCCCGATCCCGTCCAAAAGTGCGGGCTTTCCATAACAGGCTTGTGCTGCATTACCAGCGACAGCAAGCCGCCTGTATAGCCCAAAGCTAGAAACAGAAACATCCACGGTGCTAGCTTGCGGTGATCTGCTCGACTTTTGAGCGCGACATCCTTATCGGCGGCCAAACGTCCTTGCCATCCCGTATATCCAACGAAGCTACCCATGGCCACAACCACGATTCCCATCATTACAGGATGTCCCCAATGGGTAATTGGTTCGGGAATTCCGAGACTGCGAAATTGGCTGGCGATGGGTTCTAGAAGTTCGCTTAAATTTACCATTTGATTCTGACTCCAAGCTTGGTGATAAATATTTTGGGAGAAATTATTAAGATATTATAAAATATTAGTAGCAACTGCGATCGCCCACTTCAAAAAACAGTTTAACCATGTTGACAGTTGACAGTTGACAGTTGACAGTTGACAGACTGATGACTACCCTTTGAGTTCGCTAGGGGCAAGATGACTGATGACTGATGACTGAGACTTGTGCTACAACAGCCAAACATGACGCAGTAGCTTAAATTTAGACAAAACTTAGCCGGCTAAAGCCGGCTGTGAGATTTGTTACAGCAGTGATGCTGTTTTAAGTTAATTTTGAGCCTTATCAGCTCAATCGAAAAGCAAAAATAAACGCAATTCGTCCGCATATCCACCCTGGGGCGGCTTTTCGCCCAATCTTCACAGCCTCATCCTCACTCTGGATGTTAAATTTTACCTGCCTGCTCATAGTTAATTTCAATGCCTTGACTTTTGAATGTCAAAGTGAGAAATTAACATCGCAGGCGACGAGCATTAGCACTTTTACTTTTGGCGAATCGCTCTTAAGACAGAATCAACTGCTGCCAAAAAACTAGAGGTTCCAAGTTAGACACTTTTTGCATAAAGTATACAGATACCTTTAAACCAGGAAAATCAGGCTGATGCCGGAGTTTTCTGTCTGTGGCACAATCTGAAATGAAACTTTCACGTCAGATGTTGCGGTATCTGTCAAAGCTTTTAACTGAATGTTAAAAGCACCATTGATATCGCGTCATATAGCATGACTGATGTCGGCCCTGGCAGACTTCGATCGACTGACGGCTAAAATGAGTGTCTAAAAGCACCCTGAAATTCGCCTTGTCTATTGAGCTGCCATTGCTGTGCAACCTGTTCCTCTCAACTAACTCGTTGGGGATTTGGTTGCAGGTGGCAAACACCGACTTTCGCTGCCGCTTTCCTCGGAACCGTGCAATTGCTAAACTCGCTGCGCCGTCGCCAAAGTAGCTTCCGAAGGTTGGATTTGGTACTTTACGAGATTTGCCAGTTCTTGTAACTGACTAATCGCCTCTGCACCTTCTAGTTTCATCAGTTCGCGATCGTCCCGCATCTCAGTCCATGTGATACCGTAATCTGACACTAAAAATCGAATCAGATGGTTGTCCGTCAAACTGACCATAAATGAGGCACTGTTCATCTGACCCCCGCAAGTGTAGCAGGATGCCAGATAACCTCGACGCTCTAGCACGATCGCCAAAGCCTGGAGGTTCATGACCAAATCTTGGACGAATTTACGGTGTTGTTCTGCAAGTCTCAGAAACACAGTTTTTCTCCTATCACCACGCCGTATATTTTACACCCAATTTCATAATTTCTTAAGAATTGAGTATCTAGGTGCTGGTTCAGTATACGTTTAGTATGCTGAAAAAAAATCGAATTAGCGACCTCTTCAGCCTACCTTTACTAGATTAACCGAGTTGCGATCGCAACTAAGTATCAGCAGCGACATTCACCTCAAACACTATCTAATCCGAGACTCTGGCCCCGAAAAAACTTGTGCTGTGACGGCTGATTCAGCCCTCGAACAGCCCAAAGATACAAATAACTAATGATAGCAATGAAGTTAGTTAAGTATAGTAGTTCAATCGCCCTGGGGATACTCATCCCAAAGTGTCGTAGTCTGCCGCAAGCTCCGAAAATCGCCATTTCCCAAAATCAAATGGTCGAGCAGCGGAATCGACAAAAACTGCGCTCCAGCAAGCAACTGCCGTGTCAAAGCTATGTCCTCCGGGCTCGGCTCGACATTCCCCGAGGGGTGATTGTGCGAGATAATCGCCCGCGTTGCCCCAAGGCGGATTACTTCCCGAAAAATATCCCTCGGGTGAGCTAAAGTTTCGGTAGCTGTGCCGATCGTAATTACTTGAGTACCCAGCAGCCGATTTTTGACATCCAGCAACACTACAGCAAAACGCTCCTGAGACTGCCACATCAAATCCTGACTCAGAGCATCCGCAGCAGCTTGTGGAGAGTCCACTACGGCCATATCTGGCGGCCGCGACTGAAACACTCGTTTTCCCAATTCCACCGCAGCCAAAATCGAAGTAGCCTTGGCTGGGCCAATCCCGTGAATCTGGGTCAACTCCTGGACGCTAATGCTCCGCAGTACACCCAGAGGATCGCGCTGGTGCAAGCTCAACTGATTTAAAATATACTGTCCGAGTCCGACAGCCGAAAGTTTGCCGGGGCCCTGACCAGTACCCAGTAGAATAGCAATCAATTCCGCAGTCGCTAAACTTTTCGGGCCGCCGGCCATCAGCCGTTCCCGCGGCCGTTCGCTACTCGGCAAATCCACAATTCTTAAGCTGTAAGTCATAGATGCACTGGCACCGCAAGCTCAACAATTAAATCATCTTAGCCGATGATCGTGCTTCTTGAAATCAGTACGATCGCCCAAAACAACTAAATAATTAACCGATGTTGTTTGTGCGTGGAAATTTAACACAATGTTTCTATTCTGGAGCGACTGCTGCTTAGGGTGCTGCCAAGCCAACCGATACAAACGAAGTGACCATCAAAACGCCGTAAACAGCGACAGATAGCTTGCGAGTTGCTAAGCTGTTCTGCATTTAAACTGTATGTCAAGAAATAATCCAAGTCTTGTGGGATGGGCTTTGAGCATCGTCCCGAATATGCAATTTAAATGCACGACAGCTTAGTCCCACCCATTGAGGATTTACCAAATCCAGACAAAATGCTGGCGTTGAAAACAGGAAAGTTAAAACAAATAAGCTGGACATCAGGCACCTCCTCCTTCGCGAACTGCACCGATCGATAAGGTGAGGTATGACACAGAGGTTACATAACCACTGAAACCAAGAGGGCTCGCATCCCAACAACGTCCGCGAATCTTTCGCTAGAACCGCTATATTTATCCAATTATCAGCTAAAAAATCCGCTGAAAACAGTTGCGATTGATGATTTATAACTTAAGGATTATTGCCGTTTCTCAAACAATAATCAAGCTGCTTAAATCTCATGCTTTAGCTAGTTGTTAAAAAATAAATGTCTTTTTATGTCGCCAGAAAATCTAGCTTAAAATAGAAACTAAATTCTTTACTCAAAATATGCAAGTCCGCTTTAACGTAGTCCGCCAAAATCAAAATGAGGCTCCCCGCATTCACGCTTACACCTTAGACGTGGATGAGAGCAATACCATCCTAGACTGCCTCAACAGCATCAAGTGGGAACAAGACGGCACTTTAGCTTTTCGCAAAAATTGCCGCAATACAATTTGCGGCAGTTGTTCGATGCGAATTAACGGGCGATCGGCTTTAGCTTGCAAAGAAAATGTCGGTAGCGAACTTGCGAGATTGCAAAAAATAGCTAATTCGAGTTCAGCACAACAGCCTGCCGATGTCATCCCAGAAATTACCGTCGCCCCCATGGGAAATATGCCGGTAATTAAAGATTTGGTGGTTGACATGACCAGTTTTTGGGATAATCTGGAAGCTGTTGAACCCTATGTCAGCACTGCCTCGCGAGCAATTCCCGAACGCGAATTTCTGCAAACTCCCGAAGAGCGATCGAAACTCGACCAAACCGGCAACTGCATCCTCTGCGGCGCGTGCTATTCTGAGTGCAACGCTCGGGAAGTCAACCCGGATTTTGTCGGTCCCCACGCCCTAGCCAAAGCTTACCGGACGATCGCCGATTCCCGCGACAGCGAAACCGAAAATCGGCTGGAAAAGTACAACGAAGGAACCGCAGGCGTCTGGGGCTGCACCCGCTGTTACTACTGCAACTCGGTTTGTCCGATGGAAGTGGCGCCGATGGATCAAATTGGTAAGATCAAACAGGAGATTCTCGATCGCCAAGACGACCAAGCCAGTCGATCGATCCGCCACCGCAAAGTCTTAATTAATCTCGTCAAAGAAGGCGGCTGGATAGACGAGCGGAAATTTGGCATCGAAGTAGTCGGAAACTACTTCCGCGACGTTCAAGGTTTGCTGAGTCTGGGCCCCTTGGGTTTGAGAATGCTCGCCCGCGGCAAATTCCCGCTGTCCTTTGAGCCTTCTGAAGGTACCGAAACCGTGCGAAATCTGATCGAATCGGTGCAAAATTTAGAAAAGTCAGCAGATTAACTTTCTGCTGTCATTTTCCGGTAAATTACAAGTTGTGTTCAAAACATTGAGCACAGAAGATGGGTCAAAAGCCACCCCGTTGAGGTGGAAATTAAATAAGGATAGTTCATTATTTCAATCCTTTTCCCACTATCGAAGTGCTGTCAACCGGAGCATCTCATTTTTGATTTTTAAGAAATTGGTTTTTTTGCAAAACGGAGATGCTCCCGCTGTCAACTGTCAACTGTCAACTGTCAACTGAATAAAATGACTGCTAAAACTCCTCCGTCTCCAACACCATCAACTCCTGAATCCCCCAAAAAACCCGAACCTGCATTTGGTTGGAATGCCTACGCCGAACAAATCAACGGACGATTTGCAATGGTGGGATTCGTGGGACTTTTGCTGCTAGAATTTTTCACCCGCCAGGATTTTTTTACCTGGCTGGGTCTCCGTTAAATTAATGTAAATCAATCCAGAATGAAGGTTGAAAAGTTATCATTTTTCAGCTTTCATTCTGATTTTAATAAATATTTAAAATACAGTCGTTTCAATTAGAAATGCAGTTTTAAAACACTGATAATTGCAGGCAAACCGATGAATTTACCAAAGTTAATAGTAGTTGGTTGTAGTGCGATCGTCCTAAAATTATCAAGACACGGCAATGCCGTGTCCTGACTCCGAAGTTGCGTTCATATCATGTCCGGTCAATTACCATCACAAAAACAGTTTGTAGTGCGGACTTCAGTCCGCAGCATTTTGCAGTTTGTAGTGCGGACTTCAGTCCGCAGCATTTTGCATTTTGCAGTTTGTAGTGCGGACTACGAACTTATCTGATTGCGGTTAATCGATCGGATACGATATCAAACTAATTTCCAGTCACTTCACGGATAATCAAACTGTACTTACCTCTACCTTTTGGAGGTGGATCGTAAGCATTGACAACTACTCGGTAGCGACCGCTTGCAGACAAGGTAAGAGTTAGCTCAGAATTGGAATTTTGCTGCGTGACATCATCATTTTCTCCCAGTAGCTCGCCCTGGGAGTTGAGGACAGCCAGATAAGTATCAAACTCGCTACTTTCTACATTGACAACCACTTTCTGACCCTGAGTGCCTTCAAAGGTGTACTCATCGTACAAACTGCTGTCCGAGGGCAGTACCGAAGACTTAGAAGTTGTGAGTTCTCCCTTTTGCTCTAAAATGATTTTAGACGATCGCCCATCAGGACTTGGCGAAGGTTGTACAGTTGGGGTCTGAGTTGGCGAGGCCTTTGGAGTTGGCAGCCCAGAAGGCGACGGGTTGGGGCTTGCTTGAGCTAAAACAGCCTTGCCCGCTTGACTCGCATTATGTGAATTTTGAGGAAATTCTGCTGAAACGATCGGGGAAATGCTGTTAGTAACTCCACCTAAATTTGACACTGGTACGGAGAGAGTCGGTTTCCCAGAAAAAATAGCTAGTAGAGCAATTGGCGCGATCGCCCAAAATCTAATTTGACCCATGAATTACCTCGATAGTCAGTTGACCTGTGACAGTTGACAGTTGACAGTTGACCTGTGGCAGTTGTCAATAGTCAGTTGTTAGTTGTTAGTTATGAGAATGAAGAACGTTTTAACTGCCAATCACTAATCACCAATTACCAATTACCAACTTTTAGCGGATAGTTAGATTGTAACGACCCCGACCTGAAGCATCATAAGCATTGACAATCACGCGGTAGCGACCCGTAGCTGGCAAATTAACGCTCAGAAACGCATTTTTGCTCGAATCGCTCGCATCGTCATTTTCTGCCACTAATTTGCCGTTAGGGTCAAAGATAGCCACATAGGGATCGAAATCTGTACTTTCCAGGGAAATGCTGACAGACTGACCCGATCGACCTTCAAAAGTATACTCGCGATACAGACTGTTATCAGAAGGCAATACCGGGCCACCTGCGACTAAAGCGCCTTCTTCTTGCAAAATCGCCCGAGAAGGTGCGCTAGGAGCACTCGCTTTCAGTTCTAACGTATAAGCCCCCAACTGCCTAGCTTCGTTGGAATTTGCCAGCAACGTGTAAGTGCCATCTGCTGGGAGCCTGACTGTAATTCGGGCGTTTTTATTGCCCGCTCCGTTATCATCTTGCGCGATTTCGCGCTCGTTGGGGCCGAGCAAAATTAAATAAGGGTCTATCTCTTGACTTTTCATTTCTATTGTGATTTGCTGTCCCGCTTTTCCCTCAAAGGAGTAGAGGTCAAAAAAGCTGTTGTCTGCAGGTAGAATGCTAGACTTGTCGGTAAGTTTGCCTGTGACGGCGGGCCCGTTTAACGCAACTTTTTGAGGTGATTTGTTGCCAAATGGCGATCGCCTTTGAGCAACGCGGGGAGCTCGCCCTTCTCGCACCGCACTCAAGAAAGCTGGCACTTTGTCTATGACAATTGCAAAACCGATACCGATATTGCCTCCGCCCTGGCCGCGAGTAAAAATAGAAGTATTGACGCCAATTAATTCTCCAGAACTATTCAGCAGCGGGCCACCGGAATTACCGGGATTGATGGCCGCGTCAGTTTGAATTAAGCCACGGGCTGCGTCGATGCGGCTGACGATTCCGACTGTAAAAGTACCTTGAAATCGACCGAATGGATTGCCGATCGCAAATGCTTGTTGTCCGACTTTCACCGAACCGGCACGGGCTAAAGGAATTGTGGGCAAATTGTTTTGATTGCGAATCTTTACCACCGCTAAGTCTAAACCTTCTTCGCCGAATCCAACGACATCGGCAACCAGTTTTCTACCGTCTGACAAAATTATATTTACGGTACCGCCGGCAGAAACAACGTGAGCGTTGGTTAACACCATGCCGTCGGGGCTGATAATTGTGCCGCTACCGTTAGATTTAGCTGTATCGACGGTAACAACCGCCGGACTGGCTTTTTCGTATACCCGAATGTTCGTTTGTTCTTCGGCATTTTCGGCGATCGGGCCTGTCCGAGGCACTGAGTTAAATTCCGCTAAATTTGCCTTCTGCTGTCCGGGGGGCACCTTAACAACCGCAGCAGCCCTGGCTGCAACCCCAACTATGAAAATTCCTGATACCGCTAAACTTAGAAGTTTGAAATTCATGATCGTGAATTAGTATTTTTTAACGATCGGCAGTTAGCAGTTAGGTGTTCGGGTCAACTGCTAACTATGACCTGTAATTATTTTAGGACTTCGAGAAGGGTATGGATAAATTAAAGCTTGAGATTGCTTTAAGATTTCGCCTGCTGCTGAGTTTTCGGTAAGTCGATCGACTTATAGGGCCAGAGTTTGGTTGCAAAACTAAGATAAGCCAGCAGTTTCGGCAATTCTCGAATCTTCTGGCGAGCGATCGACAATATACTTAAGATTAGCGTCCCGCACCACAGCATCCTCATCGCCGTAGAAAAAAGACAGCAAAGCAAAACGCTCACCGCTAATCATCGCCGTCGCTTCGTGTAGCAAAGAACACGAAAAAATAATCGCCGTACCAGAATCTCCTTTATAACCGTGCGGTGCGTACTCCGGAAAGCGCAAAAATCCCCCCGTGTACTCCCCCACATTCAAATTCAAAGTCATCGCAAACCTGCGGTGTACCGTACCTTTGCTCGTATTGTCGCGGTGTGGATTAAAATAACCGCCACTTTGGGCATCGTAACAAGCTATTAAATACCGTTCAAACCGAGTAATTTTAAACTGGAAAGCTTTTTGTACTTCCGGTACCACCCTACGCAGAATAATCGCACTCAATTGTCGCTGCAAATTCGGGTTTTCAATAAATAAATCTCGACGTTTCTTGAAATTATCATCGTGAATGCCAACAGTTTTCCCATCTATTTGCCTCATAAAACCTGAGGGACTGCCACCGTCAGCCTTGTATATATCGATCAAACTGCGACAAAATGCTTTGTCCAAAACGTTAGGAATTACCAACACCGGGGCGTGGCGAGTGGCGGCTCGGGCTTCCTCAATAGGAGGCAAAGTTTTGATGAAATCTAACACTTGTCGGGCGTGTTGGTGCGGTTCGCCCATCGGCAAAATGTTAATTATCTGAAGGTTTTCGTTGAGAACAAAGGTTTGGGGGGCATATTCAACTCCACCAACTCCATTTTGTTCGACATCTTTGCAAACACCGTACTGCTGGCTGAGTTTTTTGTCGAAGTCCCAGAAAAAGATGAATGACGGAGCAATTAGTGGGGCTGTGTTTTGTTCTTTGTCTGCTGCATCAACGCTCACTCCGAACAGCGCTACTTGCAAAGTCTTGAATTCTTCTGAAAGCTCTTGAAAGCTTTTGAGCATAACTTGGATTTGTTCAAAAGCTGCGCTAGCAAAGAAAAATAGCACGACTCGTCGGCCACCAACCGTCGAGAAATGAAATAAGGGGTTATTGCTCGAAGCAATCGAAAACCAAGGCGCCGGATCTCCTATTTCCAGTAAGGGCATATTGCAGATTTTAGATTTTAGATTTTAGATTTTAGACTATTGTACTTTGGGTTAGTTCCAGAATTTGTATTTTGTGCGATCGCAAAGATTTGTAGTGATGACCTTCGTCCGCAAATATGAGAAGGACTAAAGTCCTCACTACAAACCTCATAAGGATTATTTATAGGAATACTATTAAATATATTTCAAGATTGTTTTTATTAGCTTTTTTCACTACTTTAGTTATTTAAACATTCTAAGATCTGAGAATAAGTAGATGGGCATCAATAAACGCAACGTGAACAAACCTGACGGTCAACTGAGTACAGTTAGACCGCAGGCTTCTTTTTCCTTTTTTGCAAAGGCTTTTTTGAGTGACGGAGTTCCCCCGCCACTTTCGTGATTCAGACCAATTTTCTTGATAAGTTTGGCCGAATTTTCATCTCGATCCAAAGACTCGCCGCACTGACAAGAATGCCACCGCTGGGATAATTCTTTCGGAACTTTGTTGAGGCAATGCCAACAATGCTGGGAAGTTCCCTTCGGATCGACAAACAAAACGATTTTACCCAATTTCCAGGCGACATACTTGAGGACGTTGGCAAATTGACCGTGAGCAGCATCAAGTATTGATTTATTCAAGCCACTTTTAGCCGCTTGACCGTTTGGCAGATAAACCAGACTACCGTTTTCAATCTCAGTCTTGGGTTTGGCACATCTAGTTAGATTCTTGAGACTCAAATCTTCAACCACTAAAACATCGCATTTGCCAAACAACTCATGTGCTGTTTTGAATTGAAAATCAAGTCTCGCTAAGGCTACAAATTGATGCAGCTTAGAAATTTTGTCTTTGATAATTTTCCAAGGCTTAGAACCTTTAACTCTCGACGCTAGTTTCGCCTGAAGATGAGCTAATTTCTCGGCAGATTTCCTCAAGAACCTAGGATTTTCAATCCTTTCGCCATTAGAAAGGTAAGCGTAATTGGTAATTCCCAAGTCAATACCAAGAGTGTTTTCATCAGTCGGTTGAATTTCGGCAACCGTCACGGGAACCGTCTTATCTTCTAGCGTCAGGGCAATATACCACCCGTCTGATCCTTTGATAACTGTCCCCGTCTTAACCGTGAATCCTGTAGGTATTGGACGATGGAATGCCATCGGTATTTGACCTATTTTGGCAAGGTTAATACAAATCCTATTTTGCCGATCCTTGATAATATCTAAATTATCTAATTGGGGATAAGTGAAAGATTTGTAGTAATGGAATCCTTTAAACCGAGGCTTGCCTCTACGATTGCCATTTTTGTCGGGCGTGGTGAAATTTGAGAAGGAAGTTTCCACTCGGTTGACCACATCCTGCAAAACTTGAGAATTCAAAACTTTGTAGTCAGGAAACAGCTTCTTAATGTTTTTTAGATCGGCTAACTGGATGGTTTGCCACTGCACATATCCGCCTTCAATGTTTGAAAAAACATCACCTTTCCTGGTTACAGGATTGCCTGACTCATCCTTCTTTCTGCCATCCCTAGTTTGCACTCTGGTCAAGGGAATATTTTGATAAATCTCGTCAACAGGTACTATGGATGCAGTTAAAGGGCAAGAGTTGACGGGTGTTCTCGTTGCTTCCCACCATATAAATCTTTCGCTCAATCGGTAGTTGTACTGACGGCGGCATAGTTCTAGGTGAGTCGCAATCGTTACCAATTGGGTTTTTGTGGGCTTGAGGCGGTATTTGTACGTCAGTTGCATAGAAACTTCCTTTTTTTTCGACCTGCTCACAGTTTTAGCACTTAGGAAGTACATTGAAAATCAAGACGCCCCCGAAGACTAATTCATCGTGGCTAAGCTTAATTGTCGGCTTCCGTTCCTCCATCCGACGAGCCTTTCATCCCTCCGGTAATTCATTCGGGGTACTTCGCTTAACGCTCAGATTCATCCCCTCTGAATATACCGAGGGACTTCTCGGCTGGCAGTTAATATCGCTCTTCCATCACTCTAAGAAAGGAAAAATCTGACCATAATTTGATAATGCTTATCTAGTATGGCTTTGTGGATCGATTTTCTAACACCTTCGTTTGTTGGGAGCATTTGGGAAGAGATCCTTTGCTGTCGTGTATTCGAGAATTTACTCTCATGAAAGTGACGAAAGAGCGATATTTGTCTCGATCGCGCGAGAAATGTTTAGTTTGACCCACCTACTTAATCTTTGCCTATTTATCGAAATTGGGGGAACTATCCGGTTGGTCTTCCGGGTATTCTACGGGGCGATACTCCACGTAGTCTGATGGCGGTGCTTCTATCTCGCGGTTGCTGGGGCGAGACCTTGATGCTTCGGAAGGCCGGGGTTTTTTGGTTCTCGGTGGCCCGTCAGAATTGCGGTTTTCCGAAGTTGGGGGGCGGTTGCGGCTGCTGCGGGCCGGTCTTTCTTCGGGGTTGTCTGAAACGTCCCAGTTGTCAGAGCCTTGGGCGGGCGGGGCTTCTGGGCGCGCCGGACGTTTGCGCGAGGGAGGGCGATCGATCGACGACTCCCGAGATGCGTTCCCGTTACCGTTGCGATTCGACGAGGGACGGCGGCGGGGCTCATCGTCGTAGGCTTCCCGCGAGGAACGATTTTCTTGACTGCCTCTAATCCGGGGACGTTGCGGGTAGTCTTCCTCTGGTTCTATCTGGTCGAAGTCGTTATCGTAGCCATCGTAAGCGTAAGCGTTGCTGACTGGTCGCTCTTCATCTACGTATTGCGATCGACTTTTAGCTTGGGCTGTGGTCGCTCCCCGCAGTTTGATGCTTTCGGCTGCAAAAAATATGGCGGAACCTGCAAGTAAAAATTGACCGAATGCCAGAATTGGGTCAAGCCGCCATCCTTGAAATAACAGAATACCGCCACAGAGCAAGCCCACGGCTGCAAAAAAAATATCGTGGTCTCGGGCTAGTTTGGGACGCCACGATCGCAGAAAATACAGTCCTGCCCCTGCTACTGCTAGGATGATCCCTAACAGGCTGCTCAAGTTCAATCCTAAATTGACCATTAGCCTATCTCCTATCTCTTTCCTATGTTAGCGAGTTAGATTTTACATCTATCAATAAGTCTGTCAGTCTGTTATCCCGACTGTGGTTTCACAGGGCAGCATCCGGTGAAGCTTTCAGAACAGGGAAGCGCACCTTATAGTTATGAGTTTAACGGGAAAAAACCTCAGCTTGGCCCTCAACCGAAGGTTTTGCCTTCACAGTTGCTGGTAGCCGAGGTTTCACAAGCAGGAAAATGCCCGACGTGCAGCCGAATACTGACTTACAGCGCCTGACTTAAGTCCCGCCGACTTTTTAGGTGCGCTTGATTTTGTCTTTTTGGCTGATAAAGATCAGGGCGATGGTTGCTGGAATGACTACCAGCGAAACGCCGACCAGCAGGCTGTACAAAAAGTTCGCGAGTGAAGGAGTCATAAATTCAAGACCTTTGTTACAACAATTTGATTTTTATTAATTTTATCAGCAGTCAGTTCTCAGGGAGAAGTTCGGCAACGGATTTTGCAATGGATGTGGTGCTACCAGCAATATTTTTACCCTGGAAAACTCTAAACCTCTCAGCCTCAAACCCTCTAACTCTTTCCATCCGAAGGTATAAGGCCGGAATAATTCTGCCGATCGTGTTCGATCGCACCTGTGAAACGGTTAAAATTATGAAAGGCTGACTTCACAAAACTTAAGATTTTCGAGATAAGACCCATGACTGGTATTACCGTTGCAAGTTGGATTCTGGGCTCTGTTCTAGTATTGATGACTTTGCTATTTATTTTTCGGATCGTTCTGACTTGGTATCCCGAGGTGAATCTGAGTCGTTTACCGTTGAGTTTGATTGCTTGGCCGACGGAACCTTTTTTAGCCGTAACTAGAAAGATTGTACCGCCGATCGGCGGAGTGGACATTACGCCGATTATCTGGGTGGGCATCTGTAGCTTGCTGCGAGAAATGATGCTCGGCCAGCAAGGCATCCTGACGATGATGATGTAAAATTTATTACTCACATCAAGGTACGTTGTTGCGCTTCAGCGCTCTTTTGCATATGTCAAGGAACCCAAATTAAATAATTTACACATATTTTGTGGGATGGGCGTCCCGCCCGTCCTTTCTTGACGGGCGAGACGCCCATCCCACAATACTGTAAAATTTGTTACTCAAATCTAGGTACGTAGTTGCGATGAAAGCGCTCTTTTGCATATATAAGGAGCGCTGAAGCGCAACTACGTACCTTTGTTGCTGGCAGGGTTTGATTAATGACCACTAACCATTTTGGCCCATGAACTGTTCGACAAAATTCGTGTAAACTTCGCCCCTGAGAAACTCGGGGGAATCGAGGATTTTTTGGTGGAAACTGAGGGTGGTGGGGACGCCGGTGATGGCGCATTCCCGCAACGCCCGTTTCATCCTGCGGATGGCTGAAGGTCGATCGCGCCCCCATACAATCAATTTACCAATTAAAGAATCGTAGTAAGCCGGTATTTCGTAATCGGTGTAAACGTGGGAGTCCATCCGCACGCCAGGGCCGCCGGGAGGCAAAAAGCCGGTGATTCTGCCGGGATGGGGTCGAAAGTTGCGATCGGGATCTTCAGCATTGATCCGGCATTCTATGGCGTGGCCGCTGAGAATTACTTGGTTCTGCTTAATTTGCAGTTTTTCACCTTGGGCGATCCGAATTTGTTCCGCGATCAAGTCCAGCCCCGTAATCATCTCCGTGACTGTATGTTCCACCTGAATCCGGGTGTTCATTTCCATGAAGTAGAACTTGCCCGATTTGTCAAGCAAAAATTCCACAGTCCCGGCACCCGTGTAGTTGATGGATTTGGCCGCGGCAATGGCGGCGTGACCCATTTGATCTCGCAGTTTCTGGCTGAGGGCTGGACTGGGCGCTTCTTCCAGGAGTTTTTGGTGCCGGCGCTGAATCGAACAATCTCTTTCGCCGAGGTGGATGACATTACCGTAGTTGTCAGCCAGGATTTGGATTTCGATGTGGCGGGGTTTTTCGATGAATTTTTCGAGGTAAACTCCTGGGTTGCCGAAAGCTGCATCGGCTTCGCCTTGGGCTGCTGAGAATAGTTTGGGGAGTTCCGATGCTTCTCTGACTAGCCTCATGCCGCGACCTCCACCGCCGGCGGTGGCTTTGATCATCACAGGATAGCCGATGTCGCGGGCGATCGACAATGCCTCGTGTTCGTCTGCCAGCAATCCGCCGCTACCGGGAACCGTGGGGACTTTCACCCGCTGCATGGTTTCTTTGGCAGTAGATTTGTCGCCCATTGCCCGCATGGCTGCCGGAGACGGGCCAATGAAAGTAATCTGATGATCCGCGCAGATTTCGGCAAATCGGGCATTTTCGGCGAGGAAGCCATAGCCAGGGTGAATCGCTGCGGCGTTGCGCGTCAGGGCAGCCGAGATAATGTTAGGGATGTTTAAATAGCTTTTGCTACTGGTGGGGGGGCCGATGCAAACGGCTTCGTCGGCCAACTGAACGTGCAGGGCGTGCTTGTCTACGGTGGAGTGAACGGCGACCGTGGCAATCCCCATTTCCTCGCAGGTGCGTAGTATGCGGAGGGCGATTTCCCCCCGATTAGCGATTAAAATTTTCGAGAACCCCATCTTCGGTGCTTATTCACTCAATATTCTGTAGAATAATCCCTTTCGGTATCTTCTGGATAATGGTTGCCCATAAATTCTTAATAAAAATTTATTTTACATTTTGGTGATAGTTGTGCTATGGTTTTAAATCGGTGGTCGAAAAGGGCTAGTCACGAGTTAAATGTCAGGAACCTCAACCTGTGCGTGTTTAACTGGTAACGCAAAAAAATCCCAGAGATTGTCGGAAAGAGCGGATGTGGCGGAATTGGTATACGCGCACGCTTGAGGTGCGTGTGGCATTATGTCCTTGCGAGTTCGAGTCTCGCCATCCGCATTGAATATGTAAAACAACTGTTGACAGTTTTGGCTGTTGGCAGTTGTTTTGTTTTTGATGGGTGGGTGGCCAGAAACCGGGTTTTTGCGAGAATATTTGGTTACAGGCGAAGATTCGGGAAAAAACCCGGTTTCTTGGATTTTATTTGCTGCTATACTGTAGACACTATGTATATACATCCTTAAACAAGGTGAACTCCTGAGAATAATATTACTAGCTAGAGGATTTGACTATGGTTGGGACGATCGCAAAGTGGGGAAACAGTCTTGCTATTCGGATTCCACAGCATTTGGCTAAAGAGATTAACTTAGTGGAAGGTTCCCAAGTGCAGCTTGTCTTGATAGATGGTAAGCTGACGATCGAGCCGATAACTCGTCGGCGGTATTCGCTTGAGGAGTTGATTGAGGCGATTACTCCAGAAAATCTTCATACTGAGATTGACAGTGGAGTTGCTGTGGGGAATGAAGTTTGGTGACACAATCAAATCCCTACATTCCGAGTCGAGGCGATATTGTTTATTTAGACTTTGACCCCACTAAAGGACACGAACAAAAAGGACTTAGACCTGCTTTTGTGCTGTCGCCTCGTGCTTATAATGAGAAAAGTTCTTTAGCTTTATTTATGCCTATTACCAAGCAACAAAAAGGGTATCCTTTTGAAGTTGCTTTGCCAATTGGATTAAAAGTTCAGGGAGTGATTCTTGCAGATCAAATCAAGTGTCTAGACTGGAAAGTTCGCGGTGTTCGATTCGTTGAGTCTGTATCTGAAGATGTGATTGAGGAAGTACAAACCAAAATTGAGCCGTTGTTATTCTAAAAGTGGTGGCGAGAAACCGGGTTTTTGTGACAGACTTGGTGACAAGTCCTAGATTTCGGGAAAAACCCGGTTTCTTGGATTTTGGATTGTGGGTGGGTGGCGAGAAACCGGGTTTTTGCGACAGACTTGGTGACAACTCCCAGATTTCGGAAAAAACCCGGTTTCTGTAGTTTTGCGCGAGTATCGTCGGGTGCGTCGCTATCAGATATCTTCAAGTACGATCGAACTTCTGACAGCGACGCACGATACAAAATACTCTTTAACTACGGAAACTTGTGTGCACAAAAAAAATACAATCTATGGCAAAATAAGAATTACTCATTTAATCGATCGCCATTATCCCAATGATTACCGTTACCCAAGCACAAATTGAACAATATCGCTCCCAACTACAAGAATATCCCGATGCTCTGAAAGGCCTTGAGGTGCTCGAAGCGTGTGAAGGCAATTTAGAATATGCCGCCGACGCTATAGGAATTGAGTCAGGAGAATTACCGGACAATTTGAGCGAGGAAGATCCGAATGAACCTAGCTGGTTAGAAAAGTCAACTAAAAAATTGCGTCCTTATATTTGTACCTCAGCCTTTAGAGAATCATTAAAACAGGGTTTTGGTGGTGCAATGACTTTGCTAATGCCTTATGTTGGTGTTCCAGCATTATTAATATTAGTAATTCTTTACATAAACGAAAAGAATCTGGATGAGTTTTGTAAGGAGTCCTAAACGCCGATCGCAATGAAGCCAGACCAATAATGAGGTTCAACAAAGGGAAATGGCTTGCGGTTCTGTGCGCCCTTCAGAGGAGCTTGAACATAGCGCGTGCGTTCCATTAGGGGTAGTCGATCAAAAATTTTGTCAATTTGGGGTTTGAGGTCTTTTAATAAGGCTTCTAGCCCCTCTGAGGTGAGATTCCGCAGCCATTGCTGTGCCTCATTGAGAGCAGTAACCGTTGACATAGTTTCTAGGTTTTCATAGAACCGCATTAGTAATAAAGTGCTGGTGACTTGATCCACCTCCCAAAGGGTGCTGACTATACTAGGGCTACCAGCCAAGAGAAATCCGAAAGGTAAGCCGATATATTCATCGCTGGTTTTGGATTTTGTCAATCCAGTTTCGCAGGCGGAGAGGGTGACAAGACGACATTGATTTAGGTCAAGATTCAAGATTTCCAACAGTGTCAAACGTTCTTTATTTGCGAATACCAGGGATGATTCCAAAGGCGAGTCAGGCTCAAACTTGCCGTGACAACCGAAATGGGCGCAGTTGGCAAAATTGAGTTTCGCGTTTAGAATTGCGTTCTTATTAGCATCATCTTTTGCCAAGAAATCATTAGATTTAAATCGATCGCGGATATTCGCCGCTTGAAGTTCAAGTAAATAGCGATCTTTGGTAGGATTAGCAATCGCAAATAGGTGATAGAAATTGGGGCGTTGTCGCTGTTTCGCTTGTTGCAGCAGTTGGCAACTGGGGGCATAGCTGACTCCACCTGGGAATAAGTCGAGGAAGCACAACTCTGATTTGGATAGGGATACAGTAGTAGCATAATTCTGTTCATCGGTGCATCCACGTTCAAAATCCCTTTCGTGGGAGATTGGCAACGCATGAAGGGGGAAAAGATGCAGGAAGCGATGGGGAATTAAAATCAGTCGATCGCACTGTTTCGGAATATTCTCTAAAATCCGATCTAGCTGCAAAATCTCAGCTAGGTTTTGGAGGCGAGAGGCTAGTTTTTCCTGCCATTGCGGTTTTCTTTCTCGTGGTTTACTCTCTTCGTAGTCTTTCCTATACTCGTTATCCCAATTTATTAATGCTTGAAAGTCTTCTGTTGAAGATTGCCAGATGATGGGTGTTGGGGTTTGCGGGGTGATGATGAAAGTGAAAAATTTGTCACCTGCGATGTACCACTCAAGAATAGCGGTGTTTTCACTTATCAGAGTTTGAATGTCTTTGTAGAGGATGGGCTTAACTTTTTGGGTTAGGCTGAAGTTAGGATCGATCGGTGTAATTTCACGAGCAATCAATTCATCTAGTTGTTGACGCAATTTGGTCAGATGAGTAGCATCGCGGCTAGTTGTTAGGCTGTCGATTTGGAGGCTGCGTTCTCCCAATATTATGCCACGATTACTATTACGGTTTATCTGTTCGATTTCCAGTCGTCGCTGTTCGGCCTCAATTTCTCGATTGAGGCGCGACAATTCGTTGAGAACAGTTTCGGGGATATTACCTTTAGGTTTGATGTCACGGTTGGCAAAGAGTTCTACAAGGTTGCGGGCTTTGCTGCGTTCGACGTATTCTATCGCTTCGGTGTCGCGTTCGAGTTCGATGCAAACTTCCACCATTCCCAGATAGAGTTGATTCCATTCTTCGGCTAATTTCTGCTTTGTTTGATCCCCAAATTGAATCTCACCCCGTAAGAATTCTACTGTTTCAATGGCTGGGGCGTAGGTATCATAAGCGAGTTGCCATTGCTGGTTACTTTGGTAAAGATCACCTAAATTAAACAAAGTTTCTGTATGCTCTTGTGGGAAATCCTCGCGCGTTCTGATAGTTAAAGCATTGCGATAAAGTGCGATCGCTTTTTCCAGATTTTCCGCCGGCAAACCGTTGATTCTGTCACTGTAGGCATTAGCTAAGTTATTTTGAGTCTCTGCCCATTGTTCAGGGAAGTCCTCACGAGTACGGACAGTTAAAGCAGCCTCATAAAACTCGATCGTGCTCTCTAAATTATCCGCTCGCGAACTATTGATTCTGTCACTGTAGGCAGCAGCTAGGTTGTTTTGAGTCGTTGCCCAATCCTCAGGGTAATCCCCAACCTTATAGACTGTTAAAGCAGCCTCATAAAACTCGATCGCCTTTTCCAGATTATCCGCTCGCGTACCATTGATTCTGTCACTGTAGGTAACAGCTAAGTTGTTTTGAGTCATTGCCCAATCCTCGGGAAAATCCTCACGAGTACGGACAGTTAAGGCAGCCTGAAAAAACTCAATCGCCCTCTCCAGATTATCCGCCCGCGAACCGTTGATTCTGTTACTGTAGGCAATAGCTAGGTTGTTTTGAGTCGTTGCCAATTTTTCGCGAAATTTCTCAAGGGTATAGACAGTTAAAGCTGCCTGAAAAAACTCGATAGCCCTCTCCAGATTATCGGCCCGCGAACCGTTGATTCTGTTTCTGTAGGCTTCTCCTAGGTTGTTTTGAGTCATTGCCCAACCTTCGCGGAAATCCTCAAGGGTATAAACTGTTAAAGCTGCCTGAAAAAACTCGATCGCCCTTTCCAGATTATCCGTTCGCGAACCGTTGATTCTGTCACTGTAGGCAATAGCTAGGTTGTTTTGAGTCATTGCCCAATCTTCGCGGAAATTCTCAAGGGTATAAACTGTTAAAGCTGCCTGAAAAAACTCGATCGCCCTCTCCAAATTATCTGCCCGCGAACCGTTGATTCTGTTTATGTAGGCAACGGCTAGATTGTTTTGAGTTCCAGCGTATTTTTCGCTCCCCGGTTCCCGATTGTTTAAAACTATTTGATAACCTGTAATGGCAATTTCAATATTTTTCGCTATATTGCCGTGCGGAAATTGAGAAATATGAAGACTCAAATTTTCAATCATGGCGACAATGTATTCAACTGCTTCGGGATGTTGGGCAATTAAATTCTCGGCCACTTGCTCTAAAGTTTCGGCAAAACGGAGATTGAGGAGATGTTCCTTTTGTGCCAGAATAGGGTAAATTACGGCAACACCACTAGAGCTTTCTGCTGCTTGCAGTAATTCTAGGATAAGCTTTGCATACTCTTGGGGATTTTCAGTTTCAGGATTTTCATCCATAAATTCCGCTAGCTGACGAGCCAGATTTCCCAGGAAATTAGCACCATTTTCGCGTCCTTGTGCTGCCAAGGTTGATGCTACTAACTCGCAAGTTTCTAGAAATTCGCGATCCAATAATTCTAAGTTATCCTGTAATACCTGCGGTTCTTCTCCGTTAGGGCAATTCAACAGGGTGTGAATTAATTGGAGGTAGGCTCGATCGCGGGTTTCGTCCATTGTGGGGAGTTGTCAATAACACCGATGTTTATTTTATCATGATTTTACGATATTTTGTAGGGGCGGGTTCACCAACAATATCTAACAATTATCAACCATCTAAATAAACCCGCCCCCACACCACCGATCGCCTACATCAACCAGAAATTTGCATCGCATCGTAAAAACCGGATGATTGTTGGTTGGGTTGGGGCGGGTTTTTGAGATTGTTTATTTCAGGCGATTATTGTTGGTGAACCCGCCCCTACAGCGAATGATTTTGAAGGAGATTTTTTGACGGCGATCGAAATATTCGATCGCGCGCGGTAGGAATATAAGCGCTGATTTCATACCTCTTAAGGATTAACTGAACCGTATCAATTTCTACCCAATCCCGTACAAGTAATCGAAATTACCGTCTCCCACAGAGTTTCTAAGGGTATTGATGATTTTCTTTGTGTCATCGTAGGGCCCCTCAATATAATAAGGTTTTCCATTGCGACCGAATTTCAAGCTGATTTCGCTGGTTGGTTCTCCTAAATGAGCCTTCGACTCCTCGAAATCGCGATGCGGTTGAAAGCCTAATTTTTTGGCATAGGCGATCGCACCCCAAACCAAAGCTTGTGCTTGCTCTAAGCTAATCTCCTCGTATTGTTGCATAAATGGCGAGTAAGAATGCTCAATGAGATTTTTATATTGGCTATCGTTGCAGTTGCGCGGCGGCATGGCATCCTTCACTCCCAAACACCAGTAGTCGATCAAATAAGAAGTTACAACAAAACGATTGTATCCCTTGGAACGAGTAACCATCACTAAACCCAAACCGCCCGCTTCAGTGGTTTCATTTCGCAACAAGGCATCTGCAAAATTTACATTGACGAGACATTGAACAACAGGCAATAACTCTCCTTTTTCGGCGCTAGCGAGGGCTGTTTGTTCTGCATGAGATATCAGGAAGGTACTGACTTCGGACACTTTCAATCCTAATTTTCGGGCAATTTGTTTGGGCGTTAATTGCCGATCGCGCAAATTGAGAATTTCTTGTTCTTGTTCGGTTTGCATCGTTTGTCTACTCCCGTCATAGCTGGGTTTGATCTGAGCGGATCATTGTAGCGCGTTTTTGCGACAAACTTCTTAAAATTGCAAATATCCCGGAAAAAACCCGGTTTCTTTGGTGGTATTGTACGATATTTTGTAGGGGCGGGTTCGCCAACAATATATAACAATTACCAACCATCTAAATAAACCCGCCCTGCCACCATCGATCGCCCACGTCAACCTGAAATTTGCATCCCATCACCAAAATGTACATGATGATTGTTGGTTGGGTGGGGGCGGGTTTTTTCAGATTGTTTGTTTGGGGCGATTACGATCGGTGAACCCGCCCCTACAGTATGAAATAACCTAGTTTTGTGCTAATTCTGGCGGCCGCCCCATCAAGCCGGTCATCAAGCGCAATGCTAAAAACCTCACCGGGGGAATTGTCCGCAAACACCACAATCCGAAGCGGCGAAATGCTACAATCGGCAGCCATGTATTGGAAAACAATCTATCGAGAAAATCGGTAAATCCTAACACGATTAAATTTTCTTTTTTGCGCCAGTTGTGATACCGTTTCAACACTCGCAAGTCGCCGATGTCTTCGCCTTTTTGGTGGGCTTGCTGCAAGATTTGGGCGATCGCCCCTGCGTCTCGAATGCCCATGTTCAATCCCTGTCCGCCTACGGGATGGCAGCAGTGGGCGGCGTCACCAATGAGTGCTAATCTGGGTAACACGTAGCGATCGCTCTGCATTAACTGCACTGGAAACAAAAAGCGATCGCTCTCCAATTCCAAACGCCCTAACAGCCCGCCGGTGCGCTGTTCCAACAAAGCTAAAAACTCTGTTTCTTCCATTGACTGCAAAGCTTTTGCTTCCGCGTGGGGCGCTGTCCAAACTACTTGACAGCGGTTTCCCGGTAATGGTAATACTCCCATCGGGCCGCTCGGCCAAAAGCGCTCAAAGGCGATATCATTGTGCGGTTTTTCCGCTTTAATGGTGATCGCAACGCAGGATTGCCAGTATTTCCAGCCGCGAGTGGTGATGTTGGCTGCTGTGCGGATTTGCGATCGCGAACCGTCAGCCGCAACTAATAATCTAGTCCGAATTGTGCGAGTTTCACCGTTTTGTTTGACTGCTATTTCGGCGCAATCGGTTAAATATTTTACTTCGATTACTTCGGCGGGACAAACCCAACTAAAATTCGGATTTCTTGCCAAGGATTCCTGCAAAGCTGACAGCATGACTCGGTGTTCGCCGACATAACCTAAAGCGGCTTTTGGTACGGGTAATTTGCCTGTATTTCCCAAGTCTGGGCGGTGGAATTCGACGACTCCGGGATTGTCGCCGTCGCAGAGGCTAATTTGCTCGAAGGTGGTAATTTGCGGTAAGATTTGTTGCCAAACTCCGATTCCTTCTAAGATCATTCCTGACAGCAGGGTGACTGCGTAGGCTTGTTTTTTGGCAGCGGCGGCTGCGGGGAGTTGGGTTTCAATTATGGCGATTTTTAAGCCAGAATCTTTGAGGGCGCACGCTAAGGTGGCGCCGACTATGCCGCCTCCGACAATGGCTATGTCAAAGTCTAATTCCGGTGTTTGCGCGGAGGCTGTTGTTGCAGAAAGTTGGTTTACGGCCATTTTCAAGGGATTTTTTTAAGTGAATAATTATATTTACTCTTGTATTGTAAAGAATTATTTCGATTTTGGGCGATCGACCCTGACGGGGAGATGAATGTTTTGCGCGGTGCGTCGTTTAGTAGTGCGGAGGTTTTTTTGTGGCGAGGTATGTTGCTGGGCTTTAGCCCCAAAAGCGCCCAAGCGCAACTACGTACCAAGAAAGGTATGTTGTTGGGATGGGAGCCCCAATAGCCCTGAAGCACAACTACGTGCCTATGGTATCTCTGGTATGTTGTTGGGCTTTAGCCCTCGGAGCGCTGAAGCGCAACTACGTACCTAAGAGCGCTGAAGCGCAACTACGTACCTCTGTGATACTCAGAAATTAATGACTGATGACTAATGACTGATGACTGCTCACCATTTCCTTTTCTTTGATGTTTTCCGTTGCTTGGGCTGATAGATTCTGGGAAATGGGAATCTCTATGATAAACTCTGCACCTTTGCCGGGTGCAGAAACACACTTCAATTTTCCTCGGTGTTTTTCAACTATAATTTGATAGCTGATTGATAGTCCTAAGCCAGTGCCTTTGCCTACGGGTTTGGTAGTAAAAAATGGATCGAACAATTTGCTCATAACTTCAGGATTGATTCCCATCCCGTTGTCGGCAATCCGAATGGTTACTGTGTCTGTATTCGCACTGGTGTTAATCTGAATGGTGTTGGGGCTAGCATATATTTCTGTTGGAGAACGCTTGCTATTGTATTCTTCGAGGGCATCGATCGCATTTGCTAACAGATTCATAAATACTTGATTGAGCTGACCTGCATAGCACTCGACTTTGGAGAAGTTACCGTAGTTTTTGACGATCTCGATCGCCGGACGAACTGAATTAGCTTTGAGCTTGTGCTGCAAAATTACTAAAGTGCTTTCGATTCCTTCGTGAATGTCTACTCGCTTCATCTGCGATTCGTCGAGTCGGGAAAAGTTACGCAAGGATACAACTAAGTCGCGGATGCGATCGGCTCCTACTTTCATTGATTCCAAAATCTTCGGAAAGTCTTCCATTAAGTAGTCAATTTCTATCTCTTCGGCTGCTATAGCAATTTCCGTGACGGGATTTGGATATTTTTCCTGGTAAAGGTGGAGCAATTCGAGCAAGTCTTTGGCGTATTGGCTGGCGTGGGTTATGTTGCCGTAGATGAAGTTAATCGGGTTGTTGATTTCGTGGGCGACTCCGGCAACTAGCTGCCCTAGTGATGAGATTTTTTCGGTTTGGATTAGTTGGGCTTGGGTTTCGTGCAAGTCGCGGAAAGCTTTTTCGAGCTGGGCTGCTTGCGATCGATACTGTGCTGCTGATTGCTTGAGTGCTTCCAATACTTGGACGCGATCGCTAATATCGGTGTGCGTGCCCACCCATTCGCGAATGCTGCCGTCTGTTGCTAAAACTGGGACTGCGCGCACCCAAAAGTACCTGTAGCTGCCGTCTGACGCCCGCAAGCGGTGTTCGACTTCATAAAGGTTTTTGGTTTCGACTGCGCGCATCCAAGCTTGCAGCGTGAGATCGCGATCGTCTGGGTGAATTGCCGAAAACCAGTTGTTTGTGGCTTCCTCCAAGCTTTGGCCTGTATATGCCATCCAGTCTGTGGGCGCGATCGGCTTTCCTTGTGCGTCTGTGATCCATACGAGTTGCGCGGTAGCAGCGATCAGCGATCGGTATCTTTGCTCGCTCAAACGCAGGGCTGTTTCGGCTTGGAAGCGATCGCTGATGTCGCGGGCGATGGTAGAAATATATGCGAGTTGGCCGTCTGGTGCTGAGTGGGAGATGATGACTTGGCTGACGGGAATTTCGACTCCCGAGGCTGACACGAAGGCTGTTTCTCCACTCCAAACACCGCCTGAGATTGCGGTGGCGATCGCTTCCTGGAAGGTGTTGCGGGCTGAGGCTGCGGCGAATTCTCCAACTTGTTTGTTCGATATATCTTCGTTTTCGTCGATACCCACCATTTTTCTGCCTGCTTTGTTCATGTAAACAGCGTGCCCGTCGAGATCGCAGATACCTACAAAATCCGGCGTTGCTTCGAGAATTGCTGCCAGACTTCTGTTGGCGACTTCTGCTTGTTTGCGATCGGTAATATCCCGCGCGATGCTAACTATACCGCTAATTTCTCCTTGCCCGTCTCGATAAGCGTTTTTTGTCGAAAGAAATGTCCGCAATTTTCCTTGAACTGGCAATTCTTCTTCTATTACTTGGGTTTTTCCCGCTGTCACGATCTGGCGATCGGTTTTGGTAATATTGGCCGCAATTTCCGCCGGAAATAACTCGCTGTCATCTCGGCCGATAATGTCGTCAAAAGACTTGCCAATGATGCTAGCTCCCGCAGCGTTGAGCATCATGTAGCAGCCCTGAATATCTTTGACAAATAGGGCGGTCGGCGTACTGTTAATGACTGTGAGCAACAGGTTGTAGTTTTTTTGGAGCGCCTGCTCTGTTGTGTGAGAATCGAGAATTTGCTGCTGCAATTGCTCGTTAGCAAGTTGCAGTTCAAGAGTCCGTTTCTCAACTTGACTTTCTAAGTCTGATTTAGCTTTGATCAGCCCCAGTTGGGTTCGATAGCGCCTCCTGTCTGCGATGCAAATAGTTTTGGCATTCTGCCAAATCAGAACAGTAAAAACGATCGCGTTCAATACGCTTAACAGCGATATTCCTAACTCCGGGGAGTAGGCTTGCAACCGCTCCCCCGAGATGATGAAGTAACCTGCCAAAGGCGGAATAACCATCGCCTGTGGTAACAACCGCCTTGCCATGACACCGCCCGCGCGATCGCTCGCAATTACTGCTATCAATCCTCGCTCTGGACTGGCAAATAAAATGCCGAGGCTCAGCAAAATAAATGCTACGGAGGTGTGCAAAGCCATTCCTGTATAGCCAATTGTGTAAAAGAAAGGTTTGCCGTAGATGTAGCCGATCAAGCCCAGATATGCAATTAAAAATGCACAACAGCTTAAGATTTGAGCCGGCAGGTATTTGGGGCGGCGTAGAGACAGCAGCAGCAAGGCAGTTCCCTGCAATAAAAAAGCAGTGGCAGTATTCGGCGCCATCCGTCCCGGTGCTGAGATACTTGTGAGGTTAGAATTGTCTTTAAATAGCAGTTGATCGATGCCTAAGTCTAAATTAGAGCTATATTGAATTAGGGTGAATAGACTGATGAATATAATTAAAAGTGAACTGGAAACAATTAAAGCTTTATCTATTTTCTGAGGTTTAATTGTTGTTGATTTGGCGCGCCTGCGCTGTTGCAGAAATAGAGACAATCCGCTCAAAATAAAGCAGAACGCTGTGTTCGCTTTCATGCTCGGGAGTTCTGGAAAAATGCTCTTTAAGAGTTGCAGGTCAAAGATCCAACCCAACATGACTGTACAGCCGATCGCGATTACTGCAATACCAGCTTTTTTGGAAAAAGACTGGAGTGCTGCAATTGGGGTTGAGGGCGGCTGCACTTTTTGCGATCGTTCAAAAAATTCCAATTTCTCGCTCCCTCAAATTATGTGAGTTTCTAGGTGTAGAAGGTAACAATAAACACTCTACTTATATTGTTGCCAGATATACCAAGCTGCTTAAGATATTGTTATAACGGTGTAGATAGCACATAATACTAACGATCTTATCTAACTTGAGATAGATTGTCAACTAAAAGTAACAGGCTTTGATGTATAAGGCATTCGTCAGAATTCAATGATTTTTCTTGATTGTTAGTTAAAATAAAAAATTCTTTTTTCTTTCGGATTTGTCCTTATTGTTTGTTACTTATTCCTTGTTCCAGCGAGGTGGTAAAAAGTGCGATCGCCCGATTCATCTTCCGGGCAGAGTGTTTTGACTCACTCATTCGAGGGGTAATGGTAAAGGATTGTGCGATCGACTCCGCAGGGCGCTAACAACAAAAATAGCAGTCGGATTGTCAACCGGCTGCTGTGGCTGTGGTTCGTGCTATCCTATCCGTTGGCTCCGCTAACCTCACAAAAGATAAAACTGTGCGCTTGAAACCAATCCTAGACAAACTTTCGTCCGCTTTCGCGGACTCAAGAGCAGGGTGGTTTTATTGTTGTCATATAAATTAGGTACGTAGTTGCGCTTCAGCGCTCTTTCTAAGATTAGGACAGAGCGCTGAAGCGCAACTACGTACCTTGGCAAAAGTGCTATCCGACCTTTGAGCGATGCTTTCGATAGTTTCAGATTTCTTTTTCCGACAATAAAACTGCCCTGGGTTTCGCGGACTCAAAAAGGGGATATTCAAGCCAGATTTGGTATCAAATCTGACAACCAGGAGGGCGGGCGCGGGGGCACCGCCCCTACCAACTGACTAATGACTAATGACGACAGACTCCCAAGTTTTGAACTGCTTCCAAAGCTTCAGTTGCTGACTGGTAACGCTGGGGGAAAGAGTACAGCACCATCTGGTCTAAAATGCTAGCAAACTCCGGCGTCACAGTTGCATTTTTCTGCCAAATAAGATTGCCTAAATTATCGACTTTGAGGTGTTTCGGGCGCATCCCTGTCAAGGCTTGAATCCCGATGATCCCGACAGAATAGATGTCGCTGCAAAACTTCGGCGCACCGATGGCTTGTTCGGGTGGTATGTACTCTTGCTGAGTGCCACCGCCACGCGATTTGGTTTGACCGTTGCTATTTTGCGAGGTATTGATTTCTTTGACTGCCCCAAAGTCAATTAATACAATTTTGCTATCTGGTGAGCGCTTGATTAAGTTTTGAGGGTGCAAGTCGCGGTGAATTACATTTTCTTTGTGAACGAAGACTAGCACTTCTAAGATATCTTTCAACAAAGCAATAACTTCATCTTCTTTCCAGGGGTGGCCTTCGATGAGTTCTTGATAGAGTGGTTGTCCTTCGATGAATTGATAGACTAAATAAAAATATCCATCTTCTTCAAATCGAGCTAATAATTCTGGTATGCGATCGTGTTGGCCTAAGCGATATAGCACTCGCGTTTCTAAATCGAATAGCTTGCTGGTTTTCTCTGACTGGCTTTTCAGGCGCTTGACGAGACACAAAGGTCGATCGGGCAAATTTTCATCTTCAGCGAGATATGTATCGCTGTACTCGGTGCTGACTAAGTGTTCTCGGATTCGGTAACGCATCCGCAGCAGCCTTTGCAAGATCGGATCGACAGATTTAACAGGTTTTGTGCCTTTTTCTAGAGATCTCATGATACAGTCCCAAAGATTTGCTCCGACTACTCTTTCTTCTGGTCGAATAATTTCTGCTTGCTTCAATACCTTGGTGAGATCTTTCCACAATTTGTAGCCGACATATCGCCCCAGGTATCCCACTGTGTACCCGCGGGCGATCGGATCGTTTTGCTGAATTTCTTGGTACGTCAAACCAGTTAAAACGCCTTTAATTATCGACTGCTGCAACCGACTCAGGTTTTTTTCTGTTTGTTGGTATACCAGGTTGTCCAAAAAAAATATTGCTTCTTCTACCGTCATAGGCTTCATATTTTAAGTGATTTGTACGGGAGTCACGCATTTTTCTATGCCTGAGTTTCTGTTATACATGATTTGACTTAACTTTGATAGCTTTGGCTACTGATTGAAATATATTTTTATAAATATGACTTTTATGATTTTAAGTTATGATTTTTATGAATTGACATTATTCTCAGTTCCGATTATTGTATCAAGTACAAGTTTTAACTACGGAATATATTCCCAAATTAGCACGTTGCAAATTTGGCTGTACCCAATTAAAAAAAATCCTTAGTTAGCTTTTTACGCAGAGCGAAGCCGAAGGGCTGTCTTTCTTCTATAACTACAGCAAAGTGCGATCGACTCGGTACCGATCGTAGCGTTACTTTAATCGGCGCCAGCGGTAACGATTTTATCAGCGGCAGATAATCAAGTTTTGGCAACGGTGACTGGGTTCAATAGTTTGGTTACTGCATGGGATTTTGTGTTGCTGTAGATTCATTTTTTAGATTCCCTACTTTTTTAAGAAGTGGGGAATCTCGCAACTACGATTTTTTCTGGATGATTTTACCGCAGAGGCCGCAGAGAGCGCAGAGAAGAAGAGAGAGATAATATTAAAAAGGCAGAAGGAAGTTCGGCAACGGATTGTGTAACGGATGTAACGGATGGAATTCCGATGGAAGAATGAATAAGGAAGAGGGAAGAAGGGAAGAATTGGACAATTGAAGAGAGGGAGAAACGGCTATTAATTCCCAATGCCCAATGCCCAATTCCTCCGCTACGCTCCGCCCAATGCCCAATGCCCAATTCCTAATTACTTAATCTTGTTCACGTAGCCCCACAAACTGTAATCGCGACTCAGCCAACCCCGGAAAAAAGCCATTTGACTCGGATCTTCTTGCACTCGTTTGTAGCGGTAAATAATCCGTTCGTTAATCATTTGCAGCGCCGTATTTTTGTTATTAGCAGATTTTAGCGCATCCCTCGTGCGCGCATCAAAAACACCAGTTTGTGGCAATCCTAAAGCTTGCTGCAAAAATGTAATAGAATTATTAATACCAAAATTAACAGCAGTGTCAAACATGACGATCGCCAAAGCAGGCTGCATCGTACCCGACAGGCTCGAATCCCAGTAATATTTATAAATTTCCATGAGCTCTGCTTCCGACATCTGCGTCACGTCGAGGGGTGGCAGCCCGCGACTGTAGCGGTAGGAGTTGTATTCCGTTTGCAGGATGCCCCGATAGGTTCTGCCGCCCTTATCTGCGGGGTGATTGCTGAATCCGCCCTCAAAATATAGGGTGAAATAAAGGGCTGTTTGAAATAGTCGCTGCCGAAAGTCGGCTGTCTGCTTTTGCGCGAGAGTATTTTGGGCAAAGGGTAAGGGGATTGCTAAGGCTAACAAGAGTATCCCCAGCAGGAGGTTTGGTTTCCACTTGATGTGATGTTGGCGCTGTGTCGCTTGCTTCTGGCTCATAAATTATCTGTGACGATCGCCCGTAGTTCCGCTAAAACTGCTACTCTGCAAAATGATTTAGATTCAACCTCTAACTTGATAGCACAGATAGGGCGCCAAATGAATTCCGATTTTCACAACCAATCCGAAACACCCCAATTAGAAGATGCTGCATCGCTGACTGTCGTTGCAGAAACTTATTACTCTGAAGGCAATTTAGCAGCCGCCGTCGCTGCTTGTCGCCGAGCTCTGGAATTGCAACCGAATTGGGCGGCGGCTTACGTGACAATGGGCAATGTGCAGCAAGCAAGCGGCCAGATTCAGGAAGCAATGCGGTTTTATTCGGAGGCGATCGCCCTGAATCCCGATTTTGCTGAGGCTTATGCTAATTTGGGGAGTATGCTCTACAAACAAGGGCATTTCGTGGAGGCGATCGTTAATTACCAAAAGGCGATCGAACTTAAACCAACTTTGGCTGCTGCTTACTGGAATTTGGCAGGCGCACTGAAGCAGCAAGGGCAGTCGGATGCAGCCGTAGCCTACGAGCAAAAAGCCCTAGAACTCAATCCCCATCTCGCTCAGGTAGATTTTCACATAAATTTAGGCGATAAATTAGCGCGACAAGGGAAGTTAGACGAGGCTGTGGCTGCATGGCAACAGGCGATCGCATTTAAACCCGATTTACCCGAAGCCTACTGTCAAATTGGCATAATTTTGCGCCACCAGGGCAAAGCAAAAGAAGCCATACCCAACCTGCAAAAAGCGCTAGAAATCAAACCAGATTTTATTGCCGCCCACCAACATTTGTGTGGCATCCTCCGAGATACTAGCGATTTAGCGGCCGCGCGGCAAGCCGTACACAAATACAGCCAAATGTGCGCCGAAACCGATCCAATTATGACGGCGATTTACTACGTCAGCACCTATCAAGTCTCGGGATTGAATCAAATTGCGGGCGATCGATTTTTAGAGTTAGAGTCGTACTTGCAACAGAACTTAGAAACGGCTAGCTCGGTAGAAATTAAATCGCTTTATGCAAACTTCTTATTCAGCACGCCCTACGTGCGAGATGACTTAGCAGCCAACTCTAAACTTTACAGATTAATTGCCCAAAAGTATATCGAAAAATGTATCAAACCCAATTTTTCTCAACCCGCAAATTACAGTTTAAAACCACAATCCCCAGCCAGCAAATTAAAAATTGGGTTTTTGTCCAATCACTTCAGCCGTCATTCTGTAGGTTGGTGCAGCGCTGACATCATTCGTGAATTGTCCGAGTTCACACCCAATTTATATCTGTACGCTTCCGAAAGAATTACTCCTGACGATCGCACTCAGCAATTTGATAGTTTGGGCAAACTCACTTTCCCCAAAACTTACCCCAACGGACTTGCCAATTCCGCAGAAATTATCAACCAAATTCAGCAAGATGAATTGGATATTTTAGTCGATTTAGATTCTCTCAGCGTCCCAATTCACGCTGAAATTATTCACCAAAAACCCGCACCAGTTTGTGTCTCTTGGCTCGGATTTGACGCCCCATACATATCCTCGGAAAATTACTTTCTTACCGACTGGCATTCGCACCCAGCAGGTACGGAAAAATATTATGACGAGCAGCTAATTAGAATGCCGGATTCCTTTGTCGCAGTGTCAGGTTTTCAGAGGTATGGAGTCGATCCGGTGGCGTTAAGAAAGTCGAATCGCATCGGTTTCGATCAAATAGTTTACCTGTGCGTCGCTCCCGGCAGAAAATTTAATTCCGATTTAGTAAAAGCACAAGTTGCGATTCTCAAACAAGTGCCGAACAGTATTTTGATTCATAAGGCTTTAGGCGATGCTGCTGTATTTGAAGGTGCGTACCATCAAGCTTGCGAAGCTGAGGGAGTTAGCCGGCACAGAATTAAGTTTTTGCCCAGGTTTGCTACGGAGGAAGAACACAGAATTGTCTATTTGCTGGCTGATGTTTTGTTAGATTCTTATCCTTATAATGGAGGTACTCACACTTTAGAGGCTTTGTGGTTTAATTTGCCTGTGGTGACTCGCACTGGAGAACAGTTTTTGTCGAGAATGGGTTATTCGTTTTTGCAGGCTTTGGGAATTGAAACTGGTGTAGCTTGGTCTTGGGCTGAATATGTGGATCTGGGTGTAAAATTGGGTAAAAATGGTCAATTAAGAAAGGCAGTTCAAGCACAGTTGATGAAATCTAAAGACCCCGCCAATTTGTCGCCGTTGTGGAATCCGAAAAAGTTTGCTCGTGATATGTATGCGGTGTTTGAAAAGCTATGTAAAATCTGAATGAATAGTATAATTTTCACTGGAATGACCGCGATTAAATAGGTTTGTAGTGAGGACTTCAGTCCGCATCAATCAGAGGACTGAAGTCCTCACTACAAACAAAGCGAGAAAGGTTATTTGCTCGAAGGCTATTTAATTACTGACTACTGATGGAATGACCGCGATTAAATAGGTTTGTAGTGAGGACTTCAGTCCGCATCAATCAGAGGACTAAAGTCCTCACTACAAACAAAGCGAGAAAGGTTATTTACTCGAAGGCTATTTAATTACTGACTACTGATGGAATGACCGCGATTAAATAGGTTTGTAGTGAGGACTTCAGTCCGCATCAATCAGAGGACTAAAGTCCTCACTACAAACAAAGCGAGAAAGGTTAT